>NCEH01000204.1 GCA_002304505.1 Rhizobiales bacterium 32-66-11
GGATGTCCGCAGCGGTGATGTCGTTGACGATGGTATAGCCGAGGATATGGTCCGCCGCCGCGCTCTCGCTGATATTGGAGGCGCGCTTGCCGATCACGATCCCAAGCTCGCCCTCATAGACGGTCTTGCCGTCATAGGCCGGGGGGCGCCGCACGGTCGCGCCGGGGGCGGCGGCGGTGGTCGGTGCCTTGAGGAGATAAAGCGGCTCGGCCGGCTCGGCGACGTTCAGCTTGGCTGCAAGCGCGTGGAAATTATTCCACAGCGCGATGATCTTGGACGGCACGCAGGGGGACTCCAAGGTCACATCCGCGAGCGCCACCGTGCGGCCCGTGGGGGTCGCGCCGGAGAACGGATCGCCGGCATGCTCGGCGATGTGATCGCCATCGAGCGTGCCGAACGCGGTGGTGCCATTGGTGCTGAAACGAACCCACTTGGCCATGATAGTCTCCTGTGGCGCGCCGCCCACAGGAGGGGCCGGGGCTACCGTTGCATATGCAGATTTGAAATGAGCTCCCGGTGCCGGCGCTCCTGATTGTCGTTGTTCACGACCACCACCGCCCAGATCGCCGCCGGCAGCCAGCCGATAAGGGTGATCTGAAGCACCAGGCACAAAATTCCCTGGAACGGCCGTCCCCGGAGGATCAAGGCCAGCCAGGGCAACAGAACCGCCACCGCAATCATCATGTCGTCTCTCCTGTCACGGGCAGATCGCAGCCGAGGGTCCGGCGGCAACTGCCCTTAGGTCACCTCGCCAGGATATGGCGCGCGTGACCGGGTTTTGACAGGGGATAACGCCCGAAGGCCTCCGGCGGTTCAGTCCGCTCGGCTTATCCCTTCAGCACGTCCACCAGGGTCTTGCCGAGGCGGGCGGGAGAGGGAGAGACGCGGATGCCGGCGGCTTCCATCGCCGCGATCTTGTCTTCCGCGCCGCCCTTGCCGCCCGAGATGATGGCGCCCGCATGGCCCATGCGACGGCCGGGAGGCGCCGTGCGGCCGGCGATGAAGCCAACCATCGGCTTCTTGCGCCCGCGCTTGGCCTCATCGGCGATGAACTGCGCTGCGTCCTCTTCCGCCGAACCGCCGATCTCGCCGATCATGATGATCGACTCCGTCTTCGGGTCGGCCAGGAACAGCTCCAGCACGTCGATGAACTCGGTGCCCTTCACCGGATCGCCGCCGATGCCCACCGCGCTGGTCTGGCCAAGCCCGGCCTGCGTGGTCTGGAACACCGCCTCATAGGTCAGCGTCCCCGAGCGCGACACCACGCCCACAGACCCCACCTTGAAGATGTTCGCCGGCATGATGCCGATCTTCGACTGGCCCGCCGTCACCACGCCCGGGCAGTTCGGCCCGATCAGACGCGACTTCGACCCGATCAGCGCCCGCTTCACCTTCACCATGTCCAGCACCGGAATGCCTTCGGTGATGCACACGATCAGCGGGATTTCCGCATCAATCGCTTCCAGGATCGCGTCCGCCGCGCCCGGAGGCGGGACATAGATCACGCTGGCGTCGGCGCCGGTGGCTTCCCGCGCTTCCAGCACGGTGTCGAACACCGGCAGGCCCAGATGGCTGGTGCCCCCCTTCCCCGGAGAGGTGCCGCCCACCATCTTGGTGCCATAGGCGATCGCCTGCTCGGAATGGAAGGTCCCGTTCTTGCCGGTGAAGCCCTGGGTGATGACCTTGGTATTGGCGTCGATAAGCACGGACATCACGCAGCTTCCTTCTTCACGGCCGCGACGATCTTCTGCGCCGCATCATCCAAATCATCGGCGGGGATCACGTTCAGCCCGCTCTCGCGGATGATCTGCTTGCCCTGCTCCACATTGGTGCCCTCAAGCCGCACCACCAAAGGCACCTCAAGGCCCACCGTCTTCACCGCCGCGATCACCCCGCGCGCGATCACGTCGCACTTCATGATGCCGCCGAAGATGTTCACCAGGATGCCCTTCACCGAGGGGTCCGAGGTGATGATCTTGAACGCCGCCGTCACCTTCTCCTCGGTGGCGCCACCGCCCACGTCCAGGAAGTTCGCCGGCTCCTCGCCATACAGCTTGATGATGTCCAGCGTCGCCATCGCCAGCCCCGCGCCGTTCACCATGCAGCCGATCGTGCCATCCAGCGCGATATAGGCCAGGTCATATTTCGACGCCTCGATCTCCTTGGAATCTTCCTCGCTCTCGTCGCGGAGTTCCAGAAGCTCAGGATGACGGAACAGCGAGTTGCTGTCGAACGAGACCTTGGCGTCCAGCACCACCAGGCGATTGTCCTTGGTGACGATGAGCGGATTGATCTCCAGCATGGCCATGTCGGTGGCGGTGAAGGCGGTGTAGAGCACTTCCGTCACCTTGCTCGCCTGCTTGGCGAGATCGCCGGTGAGGCCGAGCGCCTTGGCGACCTTGCGGCCGTGGAAGCCTTCGATGCCGGTCGCCGGATCCACCGAGAAGGTCATGATCTTCTCAGGCGTGGCATGGGCCACTTCCTCGATATCCATGCCGCCTTCCGTGGGCACCACGAAA
>NCEH01000107.1 GCA_002304505.1 Rhizobiales bacterium 32-66-11
AGCTACGCGCAGCATGCGCAGGCGGAGGGCCTCAAGATCGTCGCGACCTCGGCGATGGAGCGGGCGTCGGCGCAAAGCTACGGCGCGCGCGACAAGGCGATCGTCGACGTCGCCGAGCGTCCACGTCCGGCACGCGAAGCGCGGGATCGCGCCTATGCCGGGGACCCGGCCAACCAGCGTCTCATCGACAATGCCCGGCAGCGGATCGCCGCGGCGCGGACCAATCCGATCAGGCTGCCCACCTCCGAGCCCGAGCGGCGTGTGGTCAATGAGAGCCTCAATGCCTGGAGCATGGTGGCGCGCGAGCAGCCCGACAATACTGTGGCGAAGCACATGCTCGAGCGGCTGACGATGGCGGAGACGGTCGGCACTATTCTTCACACCATCGGAAAGCGGGTGGATCATCTCACCAAGGAGGACCAGCACATGGCGATCACGTCGGAGCAGATGGCGAAGGATCTTCGCCTCATGAACGAGGCGGTGTCGCGCACCGGCGACCTCCTCGATGGCGAGACGAAGCAGCAGTTCCGGGAGACGTCGGCGCGTTATCTCGAGACGCTGGCCAATCGCGTCGACCTGCAGCGCGCCCAGGAAAGTGGTGCACGGCAGCTCTCGCGATCCGAGGTCGAGGCGATCGCCGGGCCCAATGCGGATCGGCTGATCGCCCACGCCCAGCAGGTTCGCATAAAAGAAGATCGAGAAGCGGCCTCGGCCGAAAGGCTGGCCGATCGCGCGATCGAAGCCGAGCGGCGCCAGGAAGGCCGGGGCGGGCTCGACCCGCAGTCGCAGCGCGAGCTGACGGCCGAGAGGGCAATCGTCCGAGGCTCACAACAAGCCGCAGCCCGCGAGGCGCGCGAGGCCGCCGCTGCCGTTGAAGCCGCGCGTGTTCTCGCCGAGCATCCCGCGCAGCCTTTGCCGCAGACGCTGATCCAGACGGACGCGCTGGCGCAGCTACGGGCCGAGCAAGAGAAGATCGTGCGGGAGATCGAGGCGGAGCGTGCCGAGGCCCAATCCATCAAAGGGCAGCGGACTACCTGAACATCACACACTCTGCTTTTGATTAGCGGAGTAATTTGCTGCGAAGCGCCATCGCAATTGCGTGAGGCTTATTGACCGCGCCGAGCTTCTCGCGGGCGGAGACAATGTGTTTGGTCACGGTTGACCGCGAAATCCCGAGGATGACGGAAATCTCCCAGTCGGTCTTGCCCTCGGATGCCCACAGGAGGCAGTCGAACTCTCTTGGCGTAACCTTGCCAATGAGACGCTTTCGGCTCTCCTTGTAGTGCAGGAGATTGCCGACAGCGTAGTTTGCGACGAAGCTCAAGGCGGCGCGGCCTTCTGCGCCAATGTCGGCATGGCACCCGCCGAATGAAACGGCAGCGACGCGCCCGTCAAGCATCGTCACCGGGACGACATATCCGACCCGAAGGCCAAATTCAGATGCCTCCCCTTGGATCAGCGCGACATCCTTTGGAAAATCGCAGGAGGTGTACGCCTCTTGCCAATCAAAAGGGTTTCGATCGTGCTGCAGCCGATGAACGATGGGATCGCGAAAGACGTAGCCTCGGTCGTTGTAGCGTCCAGCCCATTCCAAGGGAAACCGCTGGAACAGGATCCGCGACTTGATCTCCTCTGGTGACACGCGGGCAGAGGGTACTACCCCACCGAATAGCGTGCTGAACCCATAGTCGGACGCAATCTCCATCAAGCACTGCTCGACTTGGCCCGCTTCGGTCGAGCGTTCGACACGTTCAATGAACTGCCAGGTCTGGTCGCGTGCCTCGTTCAATTGCCATTGCCCTCTGCAGATAGAACTGAAATCTGCGTTGGTGGTGTTCGATCGATGCCATCTCGGCCCAACGCGCCGCGCCGCTGTCTGGTCATGGCGTCTGTCCGCTTGGACGGTGTCCCGAGACTTGCAGGTGTCGATCAGTTCTCGTTGTCCAGACGAGCAGCATCCTTCGCGGTAAGAGGCTGGAACGTGGGACGGTGCCGTTTGAAGCGTGACCGCACGGGTGAGCCGTGCATGACTAAGAACCGACTATCCCGACTCAGACTTTGACCCGTGTTAAAGAACGCCGTCCAAGAAGCGCCCGGCAACAAGGTCTGTGGCTTGGGGGCGCGCCACGCGCCGCGCACTGCCAGCGGTTCGCCGCCATATTGTCTGACGAGATGGCGCGCTTCGCGCTTCCGGCCTCTCGATAGTTGAAGCGCACTGGAACGCCCCCGATCCTGACGGGCCGAAGATCGCCTGTCGATCTGCGCAAGCGGGATCGGGCATGGCGCGTGTAGAACGCCATGCCCGATCGTCGTCCCATTGATGTCCGAAAAGCCCGGACGGAAATCGGTGTTCAGCGTCTTCTGGCTATTCCCGTGCCAGACTGATGCGGCCATCAAGCTCGTATCGAGCAGGCGGGAGCTTGCGGCCTCAGGCCGCCTCAGCCCTCTCTGGCACGGCCAGGCCGAGCCAGTCCTTGTAGAAGGTGTCGATGTCGGGCTCGAAGTCGCGGATCACCGGATACCAGGGCGTCGGCGCCTCGACGTCATGGAGCGTGCCGCATTCCGGGCAATAATATTCGCGCAGCACCTGCCAGGTCGAGGTCTGCGCCATCAGGCGCGGATAGATTTCCTCGAGCTTCTGCTGCGTATCGCGAACATGGACCTTCGCGAAGAGCTTCCAGTTCTGGCGCCAGTCGCAGAAATCATGCCCGCATTCGGAGCGGATTTTCCATTGCTTGTTGTCCTTGCGCTGCACGATGAAGAGCTTTGGTCCGAGCGGCAGCACGATCCTGTCGTCCCACGGCACGCGATCCTGCAGGATCTCCATGTAGGTGACGAAGCGCTCGGGATCCTTGAGGAACCAGGGTGAAGTCGTGGCGCGTCTCGACGATCGCGAGTTTGCCGCAACGTCGGCGTTGGAGCGTGGGTCGAAACGTCGCCGCCCAGGCCGAGCGAGGATGTTTGCCGGTTGCTTAGTGGGATCAGACTCCCGAATGGAGAATTGTGCAGATATCACGACACCCGCCAGAGCAATCACGTATGGCAGGAGCGCAGTTCCAGCGTGCGCCTCAAACCTTATCCGCCAATTGATGGAGTGGCTCAGCAGCGTTGCGTTGATCAGAACCGCTACCCAAGGTCATCGACGTCGCTAAATGACCGCTCGGCGCTGGAACAAGTCCCCTTGATGCAGACGACTGTGATTATCATGTGTGAGCTTGAGAAGCAGTTCGCACGATAGACAACAGTACCGTTGCTGTCCGACAGCGTTTCGACCTTCGCGGTCGGACAGCCGGCCTTAAGCAAGACAGACTGGAAGTCGCCATCTTTCGCGATCCCGTCGGTCGGGATTCCAATAGACACCGTAATGGCGAGGATAATAGCTCCAACGAATTGTCCCAGGGGCCGCCGGAAGTTCAGTACCTCAATCATCTCAGGAACGATTGGTTTTGAATTTCCGTGATCCTGAATCGGCCATCGATGCGCGTGACGATGCTCCCGAGCGGTTCGCAGGTTCTGATCGTCTTGTTCATCGCCCGATTTGCCACCTTTGAGACAGTGGCCACCTGATAAACTTGTGCTGCCGGTGAAGTAATCCATGATCTGCCCTTAATCCAGAGAGGTGCGGCGCGGCCGGAGTGCGTTGGCCATGACGCTGACAGATGACAGCGCCATGGCCATGGCCGGTCAGCTTCGTGATGCGAATGATTGCCTGCCGCACGCCCGGACCGCCGGGGGAGCCGCCACCTTGATCCGAACGGCGATGGCGAGAGGTCCGTCCGCTTTTCCGTCGATCGCTACGAAGATCGCCGTCGCACCCTGCACCCGTAGCCGCTCGACTTCGACGGCCAAGGCCGACAGCTCGACTTCCGCTTCCGCCATGATGCGATGACTGCCAGGGGCGAGCTTCCTGCCTTCGACCGACCCGCCGACGCCCTTGCCGACCGAACTGCCGAAATCCCGCGCTTCGCCGAACCGGTTGCCGCGTTCCTTTGGCGCATCCACGATCGCGGAGGCAAGTCGATGGTTTGTCGCCGAGGTCGGTTGTTCTCGGATACCCGTCGTGGAGGGCAGATGATTGGCATGTTGCTGCATGACACTCTCCCCATTCACGCGTCGTAACTGACGAACGACATCATGCCGGTCGCCATGTGGTAGAGATGGTGGCAGTGGAGCGGCCAGCGGCCGGGGTTGTCCGCGTCGAATGCCACGGTCACGCGCGCCATCGGCGGCAGCAGGACGGTGTCGCGCAGCGCGCCGCCAACCGTCTTGCCGTTGATGCCGACCACCTGGAATGCGTGCCCGTGCAGGTGCATCGGGTGGGCCATCATGGACATGTTCGCCAATGCGACCTCAACGCGCTCTCCCCGCTTGATCTGCAGCGCGTCGCCCCCTCCGATACCCCAGCTATAGTCCGCCATGTTGCCGGTGAGGGTAAGCGCGAAGCGGCGGTCGGCGGCGCGCTGCGCCAGCGGTTCGATTGCGCGCAGCCTCTGCTCGAGGTCGAGCCCGAGCACCGGTCCCTTGGCCTGTCCGAGCACGGGAATCTTGGCGATGGCTGCGCCGGCGGATGCGAGGATGATCCCCGCTCGTTCTGCGCTGCCCTCGCGAAGGGCGAGGATTGGGTACGAACCGCCCGCCATCGGCAGGGCCAGCCGGATATCCAGTCGCTGGCCCATGGAAATCGGGAAGGACCGGCCGGCGATCGGCTGGACCGCTTGACCGTCGACTGCGATCAGTTCCCCATCCAGCCTTCCAGTATCGATGGTGAAGGCGGTCGCCGTTGCGCCGTTGATGATGCGCAGGCGCACCCGGCCGCCCTTGTCGACCGTCACGACCTCAGGGTCACCCAGCGTGCGGTCATTGGCGAGATAGGCGTCATAGTCGATGTCGTTGAGGTCCATCGCCATGCCCGGCATGCCTTGCATCTGGCCCGTCGCGCCGGAGGCCGTCATGCCGGCCATGCCCTTCATCGCATCGCTCCGGCCCATCGCGCCGTGATCCATCGACATGCCGCCGGCGGCAGGGCTTCCTTTGAGCTTCGCGAGCAGTTCTTCCGCAGGCGTGAACGAAAAGTCGTGCAGCAGGATCACCACCTCCTGCTCGTCCCGCTGCCGGTCGGCGGCGGTCCGGACGATCAGCGGCGCCGCCAGCAGGTTCTGCTCCTGCAGCGTATGTGCGTGCATCCAGTGTGTGCCTCCGGCGCCGGCCGGGAACGTGTAGCGGCGAGTTTCGGAGGGTCCCAGGAGCGCGGCGGGATTGTCCGGCACGCCGTCCATCGGCCAAGGCGGTGTCAGGCCGTGCCAATGGATCAGCGTCGGCTCGCCGATCCGGTTGGAGAGGGCGACGTCGAAGCTGCTCCCGGCATCCAGCGTCAGGCCCGGCGTGCCATCGGGTTGGGCAAGCCCGAACACGCGCGCGGCCTTGCCATTGACCTCGATGGTCCGACTGACCACGCCAAGCGGGCGCGGCGTAGCGTTTGACGCGGGCGGCGGAGCATCGGGCACGGCCTGCGCCCAGGCGTTGATTGGATGGAAGGCGGCTGATGTGCCGAATGCGGCCGCTCCGGCCATCATCCGGTTCAGAAAGTGACGACGATTCATGGTGTGGGTCCTTGTTCCCTTGCCGGTAGCAGGCCGGCTGACTGATCATGCGAATGCGCATAGAGCGACCCGATGCCAGTGCAGCATCGGGTCAGGTCTGATCAGGCACGGGTTCGAGGAGGACCGAGGGTGGGTGGAAAAGCTAGGCCGCGGACGATCTCATCACGCTGTGCGTAACGCGCAGTGAGCACGATGCGCTGCGGGACTGTCGTACCCGGTGCAGCGAGCGCTACGACACAGGATGCGCAGGCACTGCTGCAACAGAGCGTATGGTCGACAGCGTGAGAATGACCTTGGAGCCCATCGCCGCTGATGGCAGCCTGAAACTCGCCGCTTACCATCATGGTTGCTTGCTCGTGGCGGACAAGGTCGTGACACGGCATAGCCTGCGCGCTGACGACAGGCGCAACCAGCAGCGCGATCGCGACCAGAAAGGCCAGCAACGCTCTCATCTGTCCTATCGTTTGCAACCTGACGCTCATGCCCGACCCCTGCCTCCTCAAGAAGGCACCCTCCGCACAATTCCACCTTGACCCACATCAATGGCCTCTCTGAGGCGTTCTCTCGTCACGAGAACTTGTCCCTTTGCGAGGCCCTTGGGCCGGGACAGCCGATCCGGCCTTGGCTCACGTCTCATTCGGCGGCGAGCCGGCCGGCGACGGACTTCGAGCTCGCGGAGTCGGACGCCGCAGCAGTCGACGACAGCCCCCACCCCTTGACCAGGCCATAGATGGCCGGGATCACGATCAGTGTCAGCAGGGTCGAGGAGACCATGCCGCCAATCATCGGGACGGCGATCCGCTGCATGATTTCCGAACCCGCTCCCGTGCTCCAAAGGATCGGGATCAGTCCGGCCATGATGGCGACCACGGTCATCATCTTGGGCCGCACGCGCTCGACGGCCCCTTCCATGATGGCATGCTGGAGATCGGCCCGCGTCAGACTTCGGCGCGCCGCCTCAGCGACCGCACGCTGTTCGCTCCAAGCGTGGTCGAGGTAGATCAGCATGATCACACCCGTTTCCGCGGCCACGCCGGCGAGCGCGATGAAGCCGACAGCGACCGCAACCGACATGTTGAAGCCGAGCCACCACATCAGCCAGAGGCCGCCGACCAGCGCGAACGGCAGCGACAGCATCACGATCAGCGTCTCGGTAATCCGGCGGAAGTTCAGATAGAGCAGCAGGAAGATGATCAGCAGCGTGACCGGGACGACGATCTTCAGCCGGGCCTCCGCGCGCTCCAGATATTCGAACTGACCGCTCCACGAGACATAGGTCCCGGCCGGGAACGCGATCTGCGTCGCGACGGCGCGCTGCGCTTCGGCGACATATCCGCCGAGATCGCGGCCGGCGATGTCGACATAGATGTAGATGGCGAGCTGGCCGTTCTCCGTGCGGATCGAGGTCGCCCCGCGGGTGAGCTGCACCTTGGCGACCTCGCCGAGCGGCACGGTCCCGCCGTTCGGCAACGGCACCAGCACATTGCCGGCGATCGAGGACGGGTCGCTGCGGAAGTCGCGCGGATAGCGGATGTTGACGCTGTAGCGCTCGCGCCCCTCTACCGCTGTAGTGACCGCATCGCCGCCGAGCGCCGTTGCGATCACATCCTGCACGTCGCCGATCATGAGCCCGTAGCGCGCGAGTGAACTCCGATCCGGGATGATATCGAGATAATAGCCGCCGATCACCCGCTCGGCATAAGCGCTCGACGTGCCGGGAACCTTCTTGACCACGGTCTCGATCTGCCGCGCCGCGGTCTCCATCTGCGTCAGGTCCGTGCCGAATACCTTGATGCCGACGGGCGTGCGGATCCCTGTCGAGAGCATGTCGATACGGGCCCGGATCGGCATGGTCCAGGCATTGGAGACACCGGGGAACTGGAGCGCGGCGTCCATCTCGGCCTTCAGGCTGTCGATGGTGACGCCCGGCCGCCATTGATCCTTCGGCTTCAGGTTGATGATGGTCTCGAACATCTCGGTCGGTGCCGGATCGGTCGCCGTCAGTGCGCGTCCCGCCTTGCCGTAGACCGTTTCGACCTCGGGGAAGGACTTGATGATGCGGTCCTGGGTCTGGAGAAGCTCCGCGGCCTTGGTGACCGAGATGCCCGGCAATGTCGTGGGCATGTACATTAGCGTGCCCTCGTTCAGATTCGGCATGAACTCGGAGCCGAGCTGCGTGGCGGGCCACCAGGAGGCGCCGAGTGCCGCGAGCGCGACGAGGATCGTCAGCATCTTGGCCTTGAGCACGCCGCGAATGACCGGCCGGTAGATAAAGATCAGGAAGCGGTTGATCGGATTCTTGTGCTCCGGGACGATCCGCCCCCGGACGAAGATCACCATCAGCGCCGGCACCAGCGTCAACGAGAGCAGCGCGGCCGCCGCCATCGAGAAGGTTTTGGTGAAGGCGAGCGGCCCGAACAGGCGGCCCTCCTGCGATTCCAGCGTGAAGATCGGCAGGAACGAGACGGTGATGATCAAAAGGCTGAAAAACAGCGCCGGGCCGACTTCCCTGGCCGCTTCTATCAGAACCTCGACGCGGGGCTTGTCGGGCGGCGCCCGCTCAAGATGCTTGTGAGCGTTTTCGATCATCACGATGGCGGCGTCGATCATGGCGCCGACGGCGATGGCGATGCCGCCAAGGCTCATGATGTTGGAACCGAGGCCGAGCAGTTTCATCGCCACGAAGGCCATCAGCACGCCGACCGGCAACATCAGAATGGCAACCAGCGCGCTTCGGACATGCAGGAGGAACACGATCGACACCAGCGCGACGATGACGCTCTCCTCAATGAGCGTTCCCTTCAGTGTTTCGATGGCCGCGTCGATGAGTTGCGAGCGGTCATAGACCGGGACGATCTCCGTGCCCTTGGGCAGGCTCGGCATGATCTCCGCAAGGCGCGTCTTGACGTTGTCGATGACGTCGAGCGCGTTCGCCCCGAAGCGCTGCAGGACGATGCCGCTCGCGACCTCGCCTTCGCCGTTGAGCTCGGTGATGCCGCGCCGCTCGTCGGGGCCGAGCTCGACATAAGCGACGTCGCGCAGGAGGACAGGCGTGCCGCCGTCATTCTTGAGGACGATCTGCTCGAGATCGCCGACGCCCCTGAGGTAGCCGCGGCCGCGGACCATGAACTCGAACTCGGACAATTCGACGGATCTGCCGCCGGTGTCCATATTGCTCGCCCGGACGGCCTCGCGGATCTTCTGGAGCGGGATGCCGAAGGCGCGCAGGCGCTGCGGGTCGACCACGATATTGTACTGCTTGACGAAGCCGCCGACGCTGGCGACCTCGGCGACGCCTTCCGCCTTGGCGACCCCGTAGCGGATGGTCCAGTCCTGAAGCGAGCGCAGTTCGGCCAGCGTGCGCTCCTTGGCGATGACGGCATATTGGTAGACCCAGCCGACGCCCGTCGCATCCGGGCCGAGGCTGGGCGTCACGCCCTGCGGCAGGCGTTGCGCCGCGGCATTCAAGAATTCCAGGACACGACTGCGCGCCCAATAGGGATCGGTGCCGTCCTGGAAGATCACATAGACGAAGGAGACGCCGAAGAAGGAGAAGCCGCGCACGACTTTCGACTTCGGGACCGTCAGCATCGCCGTCGTCAGCGGATAGGTGACCTGGTCCTCGACGACCTGCGGCCCCTGGCCAGGATATTCGGTATAGACGATGACCTGCACGTCGGAGAGGTCGGGAATGGCGTCGAGCGGCGAGGTCCGAATGGCGTAGACGCCGGCCGAGACGGCGAAGACCGTACCGATCAGGACAAGCATCACATTGCGCGCCGACCAGGCGATGAGGCGACCGATCATTTGGGAACCCCGCCGTTGAGGCCACTCAGTGCCGCCTTGAGGTTGCTTTCGGCATCGATGAGGAAGTTCGCCGCGACGACGACCTTGTCGCCCGCCGTGACGCCGTCCCGGATCTCGACGTAGTCCGCGTCCCGGCGGCCGAGCTTGACCGGGCGAGGCTCGAAGCGGCCCTCGCCCTTGTCGATGATCACGACTTGGCGCATGCCGCTGTCGATCACGGCGCTCGCTGGCACGGTGACGACCGAGGCCGCGGCGCCGGTGGCGATGTCGGCATCGACATACATGTCGGGGCGCAGGATCCCGTCGGGATTGGCGAGTTCGACGCGCACGCGGGTGGTGCGCGTCTCCTTGTTGACCTGCGGATAGATCATCGCGACCTTGCCCGCGAACACCCGGTCGACGAAGCCGCGAGCGCGCACCGAGACGGGCTGCCCGAGCGCGATCATCGGCAGATCGCGCTCGGCGACATCGACCAGCGCCCAGACGATGGAGACATCCGCAAGCCGGAACAGGACGTCTCCGGGAGCGGCCTTCATGCCCTCGACGGCATTGCGCTCAAGCACGACACCGTCGCGCGGAGCAGTCCAGGTGACCAAGCGGGGAACCTTGCGCTGGCGTTCTATCTCGGCGATCGCGTCCGCCGGAACACCGAGGTTCTCAAGGCGCAGGCGCGCGCCGCCGGCGAGGGCGTCGCGCCCGGCGCCGTTGAGATCGGTCAGATAGAGCGCACCGGCGGCGGTGACCTCCGGCGAATAGAGGCGCAGGAGGGCCTGGCCTTTTTTCACCCGGTCGCCCGTCGTCACTTCGGACACGTTCTCCACGAAGGCGTCGGAGCGCACAGCGACGACGACGATCCGCCGTTCATCGAGCTGGATCGTTCCGGAGCCGCGGATGGGGACCGAAAGGACGCGCTGCTGCGCGGGCTCGGAGCGCACACCGGTGCGTTGCAGACGACCTGGACTGACCCTGACGGTGCTCCCGTCATCGTCCTCGCCCGCATAGACCGGGATGTAGTCCATCCCCATGGAATCTTTCTTCGGCACCGGCGAGGTGTCGGGCAGGCCCATCGGGTTGCGGTAATAGAGGACGCGCTTGGTTCCTGCCGCTCCCGAGACTGCGGACACGTCTTCCAGCGCATCCTCGAAGCTGACATCCTCGCTGGCATGGACCGGCCGAAAGGCACGCCCATCCGCCGTCTTGCGGGGCTCGGCGGCGTAGAACGGTCTGCCATCGGGGTCGCGATAATAGATCACTGGTCCCGACACCACCTGCGCGGCTCGGGCGGATGGAAGCGGAAACGCCCCGAGTTCCGGCAATCGGAGCTCATGGCGGCCGGCGTAGTATCCCCCGGCCCCCGCCGCCGTCAGGGCGGCGAGGGTGAGGACCACCGAAGCGATCCGGGGTCTCATGGGATGGCCTTGAGAACCAGCTTGCTCTCGACCGTATCGGCCTCGCCCTGCACCTTGGCGCCGAGCGAAAGCTGCCATCCGCCGGCCATGCTGAGATTGGCCTTGAACTGGTAGGTCCCCGGCTCCGCGCCGGGCATCGGCGTCACCTTGGTCGCCATCTCCTGCATGCCCTCGGGGGCCATATCGAGCCGAGTGGCAAAGATGACGGCGTCCGGCACGGGCTTGCCGATCTTCTTGTTGATCAGGCGGACCGCAATGAGGGCGTCGCCCTTCTTGATATCCGTCTGGACGAGCTGGAATTCGTAGTCGCTCGCGGCAGCGAAGGCGGACGTCAGAGGCATGGCCAATGACAGGCCGAGAAGCGCCGCGCCAAGGGCGCGCGCGGAATTGAACGTGGTCATGTGTCGTTCCTGGAGTCTCAGAATGTCAGATCCACCGGAAAGGCGGAGTGGCGCGCGGCAGCACATGGCTGCGCGCAAGACCGCCGGCAGCACCCAGGCTGCCCGACGATCCGCCGGCCCCAAAAAGCCGGCGCTGAGACCTAGATTCGCGGAGGTCGCATCAGCGGCGGAGGCGCCAGGCTGGCGAGCCGGGTGTCGGCCTTCAGGCCGAACAGTTTGCCCGCGTGCATCGGCAACGACCGCACGACGGCTGCCAGTGGTCCGCTTGAGAAGCACTTGGCAAAGCAGAGCGCCATCGACGGGCAGGTCGCCTTGCCGCAATCGGGTGTCTGTTGCTGCTGTTGGGAGGGGCAGCACGGCATGTCGTCGGACATCGCCGCATCCGACATGTCCATGTCCGACATCGCCATATCCGACGGCTCGACCATCGACACAGCCGCCATCATGCCGGCACCCGCAGGTGCAACGACGGGAGCAGCGACCATACCCACGATCGCCAGGATCGAGAGAAGTCGAAAGAGCCGGGACCGGATCATCGCATCCTAAATCTCACAATGGCTTGAGCGGCGAAAGAGCATTGCGTTCACGTTCTCGGCAGATACCGCAGCAATGACGGCCATCGTCAGGTCAAAGTCGCGTGGATAATTGTTTCGTCATCCTGAGCCGTCTAACACGTCGTACTCACGGCTTGGCGTTCAACAGCGGAAGCCTTGCAAGGAATTTTCGTGTGACTGCCGAGCACCAGCGTCGGAGCTTTTTCACATGACGCCAAAATGGTCCTTGCCATTCACGGCGTCACCCGTA
>NCEH01000108.1 GCA_002304505.1 Rhizobiales bacterium 32-66-11
AAGCCGATGCCGGCCTCGAACGGGTCGGTCTGGTCGCAGAAATCATAACCTGCGAACACCAGCCCGGCCTCGATGCGCAGCATGTCCAGCGCGGTGAGGCCGAGCGGCGTCAGGCCCTTGGGCGCGCCGGCGGCCCACACCGCGTCCCACAGCGCGGTCGCATCCTTGGGATGGCACCAGATCTCGAAGCCGAGTTCGCCGGTGTAGCCGGTGCGCGAGACGATCAGCGCCGGCCCCTGCGGCCCGCCAAGGCGGGCGATGGCGAAGCGGAACCATTTCAGCTCGGCGATCGAAGGCTGAACCGGCGAGGTCCAGATGATCTCGGCGAGGATCTCGCGGCTCAGCGGCCCCTGCACGGCGATGTTGTGGAGCTGGTCGGTGGAGGATTTGACGAAAGCTTTCAGGCCCCATTCGGCGGCCTTGTCGCGCAGCCACTTGCCGGTGAATTCCTCGCCGCACACCACGCGGAAATTCGCCGGGCCGAGGCGGAAAATGGTGGCATCGTCGATCATGCCGCCGTGCTCGTAGCACAGCGCGGTATAGACCACCTGCCCCACCGAGAGCTTGCGGATGTCGCGCGTGACCGTGCGCTGGAGCAGCAATTCTGCGTCCGGGCCGGTCACCTCGAACTTGCGCAGGGGCGAAAGATCCATCACCGCCGCCTTCTCGCGGCAGGCCCAATATTCTGCGATCGGCCCGGCGCCGGTGAAGCAGGTGGGCAGCCAGAAGCCGCGATATTCCACGAAATTGCGGGTCTGCTCGGCGATCCGGGGGTGGAAGGCGCTCTCCCGCGTCAGGCGCGGCTCGGCTTCGGGGCTCATGCGGAACGCGGTTCCTTTGGAAATGGGGGTGCCGCCGTCATAGACGCGGACATGGATGTCGGTCGGGTGCCAGGCATTGGCGGAATCGATGTCATCGGCGCAGGAGGAGGAGGCGCACAGAAGGTCCGTCATTGCCCGCAGCAGCACATAATCGCCGGGGCGCGACCAGGGTTCGTCCATGGTCAGCGCGTTGGAGCTTTCGACGCAGGTATTGAAGAAGAAATTGATCGCCGGCCAGCCGCGCTTCTCCTTGATGCCGTAAGGCTTCAGGACGAGGTTGAAATTGTCCGAGCAATTGTCGTGGCCGGGATAGCCCATGTCCTCGTAATATTTGGCCGAACAGGCGAGCGCGAACGTGTCGTGCCGGCCCACCGTGTCGCGCACCACTTCCACCAGCGGCATCTGGCGCTCGTCGAAATATTTCGAATGCAGGCCGGGGCCGGGATAGGCCGAGCCCATCAGCGTGCGCGTGGTTGTGGAATCGAGGCCATATTCCAGCCCCTCCTCGTCCAGCGCCTTGGCGTCGAAGGCGAGGAAGTCGGAGCATTGCCGGCCTTCCACGTCGATGATCTGGATATAGTCGCCGGCCTTCACGCGATAGGCCTTGGCGCGGGCGGCGGGAATGCGCAGCTCCAGCACCATTTCGCCCAACGGCGGCGGAAGCTCCGGCAGGGAGCCGGCGACGCGGGACACATCGACCTTCAGTTCGGTCGGCGGGCTCTGCTCGTCCGGCGCCATCAGCGGGCCGCCGGCGGCGATCACCACCAGAAGATCAGTGAGCGCGGTCAGGCGCGCCTCGGCACCCGGCGCATCGCTCTCGCCCAGCAGGATGCGGGCCGGTGCGGCGGTGTCGATGCCACGTTGCGCCAGCAGGCGGGCGACCTCCGCCCCGCCCTCCCCGGTGAGGCGCGCGGAGAGCGGCGCGCCGCGCGGCGCGGCATCGAGCCCCAGCGCCGGCGTGGCATCCGCGCCCGTGACGTCGAAGGCGAAGAGGTCGGCGGCCTGGAGGCCCTCGGGATCGGTGATGCGGATTTCATCGCCCGCCTTCAGCGCGAAGGCGGCGCAACCACCGCCCGGCACCACGCGGCGCTCGGCGAGCGAGCGGGGCGCCGAGGGCGGACCGGAAGACAGGGAAGGCGCGGCGATGGCATCCATGGGCTTCAGTCCGGATCGGTGAGCGAGCGATAGCGCCCGCGGTAATAGATGAGAGGTGCGCCCTCGCCCTCGGCATGGAAATGCACCACGCGGCCGACGAAAATCTCATGGTCGCCGCCGTCATAATGGGCATAGGCGGCGCATTCGAAGGACGCATGGGCCGGGCGCAGCAATGGCGCGCCCGAATGGCCTTCGTGAAGCACGAGATTGGCGAACTTGTCGGCACCGCCGCGCGCGAAGCGGTTGGACAATTCCTCCTGCCCCTCCAGCAGCACGTTCACGGTGAAGAATTGCAGCTTCTCCAGCCGCGCGAGCGACTGCAGCGAGCGCGCCATGGAGAACAGGATCAGCGGCGGGTCGAGGGAGACGGAGGAAAAGGAATTCACCGTCACGCCCAGCGGCCCCTCGGCGTCGCGGCCCAGCACCACGGCGATGCCGGTGGCGAACCGGCCGAGCACATTGCGCAATTCGCGCGGATCGAAGCGGGCGTCGAGATCGATTTGGGTCATGACGTGAAGGCGCTCCTCGCTCCCGCGTTCGCCGGCGACGGCAAGGCCGCCGGCGCCGTGCGGAACGCCCGATGCCGGGAAGGTGACGGAAGCCGGCGGGAGGGACAAGCCTTGTCCCCCCCGGTGCGCATCCGTGCCACGGCTGCGCGCGTCCGGCGGCATGGCGGCGGTGCTCACGCCACCTTGGCCGGCTGAAGCTCGGCGAGGAGCTTCTCGGCGAAGGCGCGCTTCTGCGCGTCGTCCATCTTCTTCACTTCATTGTTGAGCATGCGCTGGTTGATGGACTTGTTCCAGTAATCCAGGCTCTCGAAGCCCAGCAGCGAGGCCTTGCCGACGAACTGGCGCAGCACCTCGTTGGTGGGACCCATGACCCAGCCGGCCTTGCCGTCGCGCAAATAGCGCTCGATCTGCAATGCCGGGCGATAGCCGGTGCCGCCGCAGGCGTGCAGCATCTTGTCGGTGACGTGGGTGACGTTCTTGGCGGCCTCGAACTTCACCTGCCACAGCCAGTGCAGCAGCGCGGAGCGCGGCAGGACGTCGAGGTCCTTGTGGATCGACCAGTCGCAATTGTTGGTGACGCTGTCGAGCGCCTGGGCCATCTGGAAGACGAAGGCGCGGCAGGTGTTGGTGTCCATGATCGCTTCGCCGACATAATCCTGGATGGTCGGATAATCGGCGACGCGCATGCCCACGTCATTGTGGGTCTTGCGGGTGGTGTGGCGCTTGGCGATGTCGATCACCGCGAGCGAGATGCCGTTCCAGCAGGCGGAGGAGCAGGTGAGGAAGAACGGGTCCACCACCTCGTCATTGGATTTCGCGCCATCGCCGATGGGGCCGACCATGGCGTCCTTGGGGATCACCACGCCTTCCACCTGGATCGGGCCGGACTGGTTGCCGCGCAGGCCGAGGCCGTCCCATTCGGACGGATTGGACTTCACGTCGTCCTTGAGCACCAGGAAACAGGAGAGGTCGGAATAATCGCCCGAGAAGCCGGGGCTGGTGGTCTGGAGGATGTACCAGTCGGCAAAGCCGCCGGAGGTGGTCCAGGAGGCCTTCTTGGTGATCTTCCAGCCGTCCCCGAAGGCTTCGGCCTTGGAGGAGATGGGATACCAGAAATGCGAGCCGGTCTCGGGGTCGGAATAGGAGAGCGTGCCGATCAGCACGTCGGCGTCCAGCCGCTTGAGAATGTCGGTGAGGCGGGCGTTGTCGTGATAGCGCAGCAGCGCCGCCGCCACCGCGCCGAGGTGCATGGTGTAGCACATGGCGGTGGAGGGGCAGCCGTAGCGGGCGATGGTTTCCACCACCATGGCCGCGCAGACATGGCTTTCGCCGAGGCCGCCAAGGTCCTTCGGCACCGTCAGCGACAGCAGGCCGAGCGTGGCGAGCGCCTCGAAATTCTTGCGGGGATAGATGTATTGCGCGTCACTCTCGATGGCGTTGGCGCGCAGCGTGGTTTCGCACAAGGCGATCAGCTTGGCCTGCAATTCTTTCTGGGCGGGGGTGAGAAGCCATTGCGGGTCCCACTCGAACCCGAGGCCCCAGAATTCCTCCTGGCCCCACATTTTGACTTGCGACATGACGCTTGCTCCGAACGCCCGGCGCTTCAGCGCGCGAGCGGTGAATGTCCCCGGCGTCGCTGTTCCCCTCAGTGAACTTTTTTGCCGCCGTAGAAACAGATTGCCAAATGCACCGTCGGACGCAAGAACCAAAAGCAGGCACAGAAATGCCTGCGATTTAGGCTTAATATTCAAAAGCAAAGACTTAGACTTTTTTGCACGCCTATATTTTAGGCGCCTTAGCCAAAAGATTTCTTCACAGGAAAAGTAATTGACAGAAAATGCCTCTCGCACAAGGATGGCGCGCCTTGCAGAGCCTGAGGGGACGCGAAGAATGAGCCCGACGCCATTGCGCCAGTCGATCCTGAACGAGCGCCACCGCGCGCTCGGATCGAAGCTGGAAGAATCCTGGAACGACACCGCCATTCCCCAGCATTACGCGACCGATCCCTATGAGGAGGTGGCCGCCGTGCGCACCCGCGCCGGCCTCATCGACGTGTCGGCGCTGAAGATCGTGAATGTCTCGGGTGCCGACGCCACCGCCTTCCTCAACCGCCTCGTCACGTCCGACGTTGCAAAGATCGCGCCGGGCCGCTCCATGATCTCCTCCATGGTGGGAGAAGACGGCGGGCTCATCGACGACGTGCTGATCTATTGCGACAGCCCCACGTCCTATCGCCTCTCCCATGGCGGCGGCGCCACCGAGGAGGTGCTCCCGCTCCTCACCGAGGGGCTGGACGTCACCTTCGCGCGCGATGACGACGTCCACATCCTCTCGCTGCAGGGGCCGAAGGCGCTTGAGATTCTCCAGCCGGGCATGCCGCTCGATATCGCCGGCATCCCCTATTTCGGCCATGCGCCGACCACCCTCTACGGCATCGCGGTTTCGCTTGCGCGCGGCGGCTATTCCGGCGAGCGCGGCTATGAGGTGTTCGTGAAAGCCAAGGATGCGGTCGAGGTGTGGGACAAGATCCTGGAGGCCGGCGCGCCTTTCGGCATCATGCCGGTGTCGTGGGATTGCCTGGATTTCGGCCGGGTGGAAGCCGCCTTGCTGTTCTTCCCGTTCGACATGCCCCACAAGGACACCACCCCGTGGGAAGTCCTGATGGACTGGACCGTGGACCTCTCCAAGCCGGATTTCCGCGGCAAGGAAGCCCTCATCCGCCGCAAGGGCACCGAGCGCACCCACCAGGCCGGGCTTGAAGTGGTGCATTCCGCCGCCATCACGCCGGGCGCCAAGATCTTCAAGGACGGCCAGGAGGTGGGCACGGTGAATTCCACCGTGTTCAGCCAGCATCTCATGAAGTCGCTCGCCCTGGTGTCGCTCGTGCCCAGCCTCACCGCCCTCGGCACCGCCGTGACCGTGGTGGACGACGGCAAGAGCTATGAGGCCAATGTGGTGCGCACGCCGTTCTACGATCCCCTGCGCCTGCGCACCCACCCGCTCGCAGAGCGCGGCTGAGTCGCGCCCCCTTCGCCCCCTCACCCGTCCGCTGCGCGGCCGACCTCTCCCCGTCGGGGAGAGGTAAGACCGAAACGCTGGGTTTTAAGGCTGATCTTCCCCAGCGCGCCCCCTCTCCCGCACGGGGAGAGGGCTGGGGTGAGGGGGCCATCCCTCGCCCCATCGCGCGCCGCCCTCACCCGTCCGCCGCCCGGCTGACCTCTCCCCCGCGGGGAGAGGTGGCACTGAAAGCCTCGCATTTAAAACCGGCCTTTCCCATCGCGCCCCCTCTCCCCCCGGGGAGAGGGCTGGGGTGAGGGGCTCAACCCGCAAACGCCCGCATGCCCCTGTTCAGCATCTCTATGCGGCTAAGAATTCCCAATCGCCGGCTGGCCGGTGCTTCTGCTATGCTCAAGGACCGGGTCGACCGGGAGCGGGGCGGACATTCAGTGATCTTCACATCCAGGCAGATTTTGCGCGGCGCCGGCAGCACCGCAACCGTGCAGACCCAGCGTGCCGCACTCCTCTCCGCCCTGCCCTTTCTCGCCCTGCTTCTCGTCGCCGCGACCCTGCTTTCCGCCTGCGCCGACCGTCCGGGCGCCGATGTGCTGACCCCCAGCCTCACCGAGGCGCCGGGCGCCAAGCCGCATACCATCCTCGTCGCCACCACCCGCGCGCGCGACCCGCGACCCGGCACCCTGTTCAGCGGCGAGCGCGGGAACGGGCTGGACTTTGCCACCGTGACCCTGACCGTGCCGCCCGCGCACCAGCCCGGCGGCATCGAATGGCCCAAGCAGGCGCCCGGCAATCCCGCCACCGACATGGTGGTGCATGAAGCGGTCTATCGCGACACCGACCAGGATTTCGTGCGCGATCTCAATGCCCAGCTTGCCCGGCTGCCGGCCGGAAACCGCAATGTCCTGGTGTTCGTGCATGGCTACAACACCATGTTCTCCGAGGCGCTCTATCGCCTGACGCAGATGACCCATGATTCCGACGTGCCGGGCGTGCCGGTGCTGTTCAGCTGGGCCTCGCGCGGCAAGACCGAGGATTATGTCTACGACAACAACAGCGCCACCGCCGCGCGCGACAATCTGGAACGCACGCTCACGCTGGTCGCCTCCAGCAAGGCGGAGAAGATCACCATAATGGCCCATTCCATGGGCAATTGGGTGACCGTGGAGGCGCTGCGGCAGATGAAGATCGGCGGCAAGGGCCTGCCGCCGAATCGCATCGGCAACGTCATCCTCGCCGCGCCCGATATCGACGTGGACGTGTTCAAATCGCAGCTGAAGCGCTTCGGCAAGCCGGAAAAGCCGTTCATCGTCGTGGTTTCGCGCGACGACAAGGCGCTCGGCTTCTCCGATTTCCTGGCCGGCGGCAAGGTGCGGCTCGGCAATTACACCAATGACGATGAATTGGTGGCGCTCGGCGCCGTGGTGATCGACATGACCAATGTGAAGGCCATGGACCCGATGAACCACGGCAAGTTCGCCCAGCTGGCGCAGCTGGCCCCGGCTCTGCGCGGCCAGCTCGCCGCCCATGGCGCATTGGCCGGCGCCAAGCCGAACACCATCGAGCTGGACGGCATCCAGATTTCCGGCGTCAACCAGAATATCGGCCTGCTGCCCACGGCGCTTGCGGTACCGGTCGTGCCCGTCGTGCCCGTCGTGCCCGCAGCGCCGGCCGTACCTGCCGCGCCGGCCCAATAGCGGACGATCACCGTCAGGCTTTCGGCGCGCCGGCCTGTGGTGCGTGGGCCTGCGGTGTGTCGGTCTGCGGCAGGATGGTGAGCTTTTTCACAGTCAGCTCATCGATGGTGAGCGAGCGGATGCGCGCGCGCCCGATGGCGAGCCGGCCGATGGCCAGCGCGCCGATGGCCAGCGCGCCGAACGCCAGCGCCCCCACCGCGATGGCGCCGAGCGAAGCGGTGCCCACGGTGGAGGCGCCGATGGCGGAGGCGCCCACGGTGGAGGCGCCCACGGCGGACGCCTTGGTGCGGGATATTTGGGACTGGCGCGGCATGGGGCTCTCTCCCGGTACGGCGTGGCGCGGACGGCGCCGCCGCCGCCCGCGATTTTCCCCCCATTCAGCGCTCAGGCAACGCCGTATTGCTTGAACCAGGCGAGCATGCGCTTCCAGCCGTCCTCGGCCGCTTCCTTGCGATAGCTCGGGCGATAGTCGGCATGGAAGGCGTGGGGCGTATCGGGATAGAGCACGATCTCCACCGTCTTGCCGGCGGCGCGCGCCGTGTCGCGCTGCTTTTCCACGTCGGCGACGGGAATGCCGGTGTCGGCGGCGCCATAGAGGCCGAGCACCGGGGCCTTCAGGTCGGCGGCGACATCGGCGGCGGTCTTGGGCTGGATGTCGGTGCGCGCGCCGCCGATGGGGCCGTACCAGGCCACGGCCGCCTTCAGCTTGGGATTATGCGCCGCATAGAGCCACACGGAGCGCCCACCCCGGCAGAAGCCGGTGATGCCGAGCCGGTTTTCATCGCCCTTGGAGCTTTTCACCGCCCAGGCCACCGCCGCATCGAGATCCGACAGCATCTCGGCATCGGGCTTCTTGGAGATGACGTCGCGGACGATCTGCTGGATGTCCGTCATGCCCGTGAGATCGCCCTGGCGGGCGTAAAGCTCTGGCGCGACCGCGCAATAGCCCTGCTTGGCGAGGCGGCGGCAGATGTCCTTGATATATTCGTGGACGCCGAAAATCTCCTCCACCACGATCACCAGCGGGAACGGGCCGTTGCCCTCCGGCATGGCGCGATAGCCGGGCATGTCGCCGTCGGCGGTGGGGATCTTCACTTCCCCGGCAACCAGGCCGACGGCATCGGTGTGGATGGCCTGGGCTTCCACCGAAGTGGTGGCGAGGGTGAAGCCGGCGATCAGGCCTGTCATGACGAAGCCGCGCCGGGAAAGGGGTTCGCGCACCAATCCCTCGAGCCCTTCCAGGGCGGGATCGGCGGCAGGCGCGATGGGCGTGGAATCCATGGCGATATCCTCGTGCTGGCCGCAGGCAAAGCGGCGGCGTCATTTGGCACGGGATCATGGCGGGAGGTAGGGGGGAGGGTTCTCGATTACCGGGAGGCGCGAACACCTGCGCGTGATCGGGGGGCTGACGCTTGGACCTGCGGCAGCGGCGGTGGCGCCGAGTGAGGGGGGGCGGAGTAAAGACCCAGTGCAGCCACAAGAGCGGCCTCTCAGCGACGTCCGCTCTGCGCCCCCATTTCGGTCATTATAGGGTTTTCGATTCGATCCCTAAAGCTGCCGTTCGTTGCTGGGGCGGATGAAGGTCTATGAAGGGCGGAAACCGGTCATTCGCTGCGTCGAGCATGAACGGCGCCCATGCGTGGAAAGGCACCACCGCCGCGGCACACGGCGTGTTCTGGCTCTCGCGGATGGGCTACGGGACGCGATCGACGGCGACCGCTACTTCGTCACCTTGCCGAAGAACATGACCATCGAAGACGTCCTGATCGACTGACAGCACCCACCCGCCGCGACACACTCCGTCATGCAATCAAGCGCCTCCCCGGAAGCGCTTTTGGCTTTTCGCGAACTTGTCGCTCAGCGCGAATGGAATTAGTGTGACAGCGATCTCAACAACTTTCTTCGCTCACTCAGGTGCCCAATGGATGCAACGAAAATATCTTCCGAGCTAAAACAGCAACGAAGAACAGTTGGATTTGATACCTACGACATCACAGCAAAGCAACTACTGGATATGGTTGCTGAAGGACAGATAAAGGTGGCACCCGACTACCAGCGGCATTTCGTTTGGAAGTCGGATAGAGAGTCGGCATTGATTGAGTCGGTGTTTCTAGGAATTCCCGTTCCCAGTCTATTCATGGCGACAAATGAGGACTCAAGCTGGGAGTGCATCGACGGGCTGCAGAGGATCACTACGCTTGTGAACTTCGTTAGGCCGCAATTTCGCTCAGGAGTCGGGGACATTTCGACACACGAGCTGACGATTGGCGGCCTCGAAAAGGTTCCAAGCCTAAATGGAAAGAAATTCTCTGACCTTCCTGAGACGCTAAAGCTCAACTTCCTAACGAGACCCGTGAGGATAACGGTTCTCAATGATCTGAGTGATTACCAAGTCAGATTCGACCTATTTGAGAGGCTGAACACCGGAGGCATAATCCTGCACCAGCAGGAAATCCGAAATTGCGTGTTTCAAGGGGAGTTTAACGAATTCATTAAATCGTGCGCCGCCGATGAGCGCTTAGAAAATGTGTTCAAAAAATCAAATCGTGAAGGCCGCGGCAACATGGAGGAGGTTGTACTCAAATTCTTCGCGTATTTCGAGTGCAGGCACGACTTCAAACACTCCGTAAAAGAATTTCTGAACACCTATATGGAAAAAAAGACGAAGGCGTTCAAAAACAAAAAGACGCTATCTGAACTGTTCGACAAGACAATGGATGTTTTGTCGAGTGCGCTCCCGGATGGCGTAGTTCGAAGCGATCGAAAAAACACGACGCCGCTTCTATTGTTTGAAGCCGTATCTGTTGGAGTCGCTGACGCAATCAGCGCGGGGAAGCAAATCAATAAAGTTGCTCTTCGGACCGTACTGGACAATGACGATCTCAAGAAGCTAACCTCGGGCGGCACGAATAGTAACCCCAAATTGTTGCGGAGAATTGAGATCGTTAGAGAGGCCGTTTCTAGATGAGCTTCGCCGACGCCCAGCTAGAGGTGCGCGGCAGGTTCACGGAAGCTCTCCAGGTGATCAATCGGCTGGACCCCGGCGCATCACAAAATCTCGCCCCCTCAACTGACCCGGACAAGGCGTTGCGTGGTCTACTGCTTGTTGCGATTTACTCAGCGATGGAACGGGGGGTTAATGCCTACGTTGAAGAGGCGTTGGCGGTCGCCACGTCTCACGCTTCGCGCGTCAAAAACTGCATCCCAGAAGTTCAGGCGATTTTTCACTACCCGAGAATACAGTCGCTTCGCGATTGCTCCGATGATAATTCACTCAGTAAGTCGATTGAGCTATTTTCCATGCTCACTCAGGATCTTGAGTTCAGCCTTGCAAGCAACCCATTTTCGGTGCGCCTTCAGAATGTTGACGGCTCAACGATGGAGCAGTGCTGCCAGTTCCTCGGTGTGCCCGACTTCAGAATTGGCGCAATGGAGAGAGGCCGCTTGAATAATCTTCGTGAGCGACGAAATGCGGTGTCTCACGGCCGCGAGTCTTCAGTTCAGGTGGGCGGAAGGTTCTCCTTCGGTTGAAGTTGAGAAATTCGGTTCGGCTTTGAAGGCTTTTTTTGAGCGGAAAGGTTACGAGCTCAGCAGCGCGTAGCATTTTCGCTCTTCAAAATCTGCCTGCCTGATGGCGACGTCTCCAGTTGCTGTTGTGGCGAATGTCTAATGCCTCTTGGTGCCGAACGTCCGTTTTGCTCATCGCGGGGGCGGAAAACCGACCGTCCGCTCCCGGCCCCATACCGGACGTCCAGACATGCATTTGGCAAGGTCCCCTCCTGCCGCCTCCCCCCTCAAACCTCCACCGGCGCCCACAGCACATCGTCCACGCTGCGCGCCCCGCTCGCCAGCATGGCCAGGCGGTCCAGCCCCAAGGCGCAGCCGCTGGCAGGGGGCATGAAGGCGAGGGCGGCCAGAAAGGCTTCGTCCAGGGGATAGCGCTCGCCATAGAGGCGGGCCTTTTCCGCCATCTCCACTTCGAAGCGGCGGCGCTGCTCGTACGGGTCGGTCAGTTCGCCGAAGGCATTGGCCAGTTCCACCCCGCAGGCATAAAGCTCGAACCGCTCGGCGACGCGCGGGTCGGCTCCCTTGGGCCGGGCGAGCGCCGCCTCGCTGGTTGGGTATTCGCACAGAAGCGTCGCCCGCCCCCGGCCGAGATGGGGCTCGATGCGCTCCACCAGCACCTTGGAGAAGATGTCCGCCCAGGTGTCGTCCTCCGCCACCCGTACCCCGGCGGCGCGCGCCGCCTGCGCCAGGGGGGCGGCCTGCGGCTCCTCCCCCGGCGCGGCCAGCAAGGGCGAAAGCGCGATGCCGGCATGGCGGGCGAAGGCTTCCACCAGAGTGAGCCGCTCGGGCGGCGCGAACGGGTCGCACTCTTGTCCGCGCCAGGAAAAGCGCGCGACGCCCCCGGCCCGCGCGGCGAGCGCCAGGAGCGCGGCGCAATCCTCCATCAGCGTTTCATAGGGCTCCCCCGCCCGATACCATTCCAGCATGGTGAATTCGGGATGGTGGGTGGCGCCCCTCTCGCGGTCGCGGAACACGCGGGCGAGCTCGAAGATGCGCGTCTCCCCCGCCGCCAGCAGCTTCTTGGCGGTAAACTCGGGCGAGGTGCGCAGGTAAAGAGGCGTCAGCGCCCCATCCGGCGCGCGCCAAGTGGTTGAAAAGGCGTGCAGATGCGCCTCGTTGCCGGGCGATATCTGGAGGATGGGGGTCTCCACCTCGGTGAAGCCCTCCGCCTCGAAATGGGCGCGGATGGCCTTGGTGATGCGGCCGCGCGCGCGCAGGAACGGCAGCCGGTCCTGGTGGCGATCCGGACTCCACCAGGGGGAGGATGGGGCGCTCAAAACTGTGGGCCGCGTGGAAAAACACTTGCGTCGGCGCACAAAAGCAGCCGGCAAGGGTGGCGAAAAGCGAGAAGATCGCTATGTTGCGCCCCGATCAAGGGCGCCCGGGCGCCCCAAGCCGTTCGAGGAAGAAACACCGTGGTCAAGGTCATCGCCAGCTCTCTGCGCAAAGGCAATGTGGTCGATATCGACGACAAGCTCTACGTTATCCTGAGCGCCGAGAACATCCATCCCGGCAAGGGCACGCCCGTCACCCAGATGGACATGCGCCGCATTTCCGACGGCGTGAAGATCTCCGAGCGCTATCGCACCACCGAGCAGGTGGAGCGCGCCTATGTGGAAGACCGTCCGCACACCTATCTCTACCAGGACAGCGACGGCTACACCTTCATGAACCCGGAGAATTACGACCAGATCACCGTCACCAAGGATGTGGTCGGCGACATGGCGGTCTATCTCCAGGAAGGCATGGAATGCATGATCTCCATGCATAACGGCGTCGCCATCGCCATCGAGCTGCCCCAGCGCGTGACGCTGGAGATCGTCGACACCGAGCCGACCGTGAAGGGGCAGACCGCCTCCTCTTCCTACAAGCCGGCCATGCTCTCCAACGGCGTGCGCACCATGGTGCCGCCCCACGTCGCCACCGGCACCCGCGTGGTGGTGATGACCGCCGACGCCTCCTATGTGGAACGCGCCAAGGACTGACCCCCCGACAGCGGATCGTCCGCGCGGCGGTCCGTTTCCGACCCGCGATTTGCGCGGGGCCATTTTACGCATTTTGAATGTCGAATATGCGCGTTGCCAGCCGGGCGGCGCGCATTTTCATTTCGGCATGGAACGTTTCGCCGAATTTGCGGTTTAGCGCTGCGGAGACGTGCGGAAGGGCGGCTTTAAACATGAGTTTGTCGGGCAAGCGCATCCTTGTGGCCGAGGATGAAATGCTGGTGGGGCTGCTTCTGGAAGAGGCGCTCTTGCGGCAAAATTGTACCGTTTTAGGTCCGATGAGCACCCTGGCCCAGACCCTGGAAGCGGCCGGCACCCTGCCCCTCGACGCCGCCATCCTGGACCGGAACCTGCGCGGAGAAGACGTTCTGCCGGCGGCGGAAATCCTTTACGGGCGCGGGATTCCCCTTTTATTTTGCAGTGGTTACGGGCAGGATCCGCATCTGCCGCCGCATCTGCGCACGGTGCCGGTCCTGCTCAAGCCTTATCTGGAGGCGGGCATGATCGCCGCCATATGCGGGCTTTTGCGCGAGCCTTGCCAGCTTCCCGGGCCGCCCGCTAATACCTTTTGAAATATAGGTTTTTCTCTCGGTGCAGGGCTTTTCGCTGCGCCGGCGAAGAACCTTGCGCACGTCATTGCCGCTGGAGCCCGGCCGCAAAGTCGTTTACCTTAGGGCGCGCAGGCCAAGCTCAATCCAATCCGGGCGGGGACAGTGGACCCGCCTCTTCCGCCGAAGGGGGAAGAAGCAATGGATCTCGATCCGGTCGTTCTGGCACGCTTACAATTCGCCTTTACCGTCTCCTTCCACATTATTTTTCCAAGCTTCACCATCGGGCTATCCGCTTTTATTGCGACGCTCGAACTCTTGTGGATCAAGACGGACCGCGACGTCTTCCATCGCTTGTCCCGATTCTGGACCAAGATCTTCGCCGTCAGCTTCGCCATGGGCGTCGTGTCCGGCATCGTCTTGTCCTACCAGTTCGGCACCAATTGGAGCCGCTTCTCGGAAGTAACGGGCAGCGTCATCGGCCCGCTGATCGGCTTCGAAGTGCTGACCGCCTTCTTCCTGGAAGCAACCTTCCTGGGCGTGATGCTGTTCGGCTGGAACCGTGTGCCCCGCTGGCTGCATGTGCTGGCGTGCGTGATGGTGGCGGTCGGCACCGCCATGTCGGCCTTCTGGATCCTCTCCGCCAATTCCTGGATGCAGACGCCCACCGGCTATGAGATGCGCGACGGCCTCGCCTATCCCCTTGACTGGATTGAGATTATCTTCAACCCTAGCTTCCTCCACCGCCTGCCGCACATGCTGCTTGCGGCTTATCTGACGACCTCGCTGGTGGTGCTGGCGGTGGGCGCGCGCTATCTGCTGGCGGGCAAGTTCACCGAGGAAGCCCGCGTGATGATGCAGATGGCCATCGGCATGCTGGCCATTGTCGCGCCGATCCAGGCCTATGTGGGCGATGCGCATGGGCTCAATACCGCCAAGTATCAGCCGGCCAAGATCGCCGCCATTGAAGCACATTGGGACGGATCAAAGCCCGCGCCCCTGGTTCTTTTCGCCTGGCCGGACGAAAAAGCCGAGAAAAACCTGTTCGAAATCTCGATCCCGCGCGGCGCTTCCTTGATGATCACCCATTCACTGGATGGCCTTTTCCCTGGCCTGAAGGATTTTGCACCCAATGACCGGCCGCCGGTGATCGGACCGTTCTTCGGGTTCCGGGCCATGGTGGGCATTGGCGTGCTGATGATCCTATTCGGCTGGGTGGGCGCGTTCCTGCTCTACAAGCGCAAGCTTTATGAGAGCCGCTGGTATCTTTACCCGGCCCATCTCGCCTGGCCGCTGGGATTTTTGGCCATTCTTTCGGGCTGGATCGTGACGGAGCAAGGTCGCCAGCCCTGGGTTGCCTATAATATCCTGCGAACGGCGGATGCCATCTCTCCGGTTAGCGCAGGCGCCGTCGCTTTTACCTTGATCCTGTTCGTGATCGTCTATGGCATCATCTTCTCGATGGGCATCTATTACATCAACCGCCTGATCGTGAAGGGCCCCGGCGGATCCGCCATCGCACCTTCGGGCAATGACACGCCGAGCCGCCCCATCGCCGCCGCGCATGAAGCCGGCCGCGAAGCCATCGCATCCGGTTCGTGAGGAGAACAGGCCATGGAATGGTATCTCCCCGTCATCTGGTCGCTCATCATCGCGGTGGCGGTGGTGATGTATGTGGTGCTCGATGGTTTCGACCTCGGCATCGGCATCCTGTTCCCGTTCGCGAAGCAAGAGCGCGCCCGGGACCAGATGATGAATACGGTCGCCCCGTTCTGGGACGGCAATGAAACCTGGCTGGTGCTGGGCGGCGGCGGCCTTTGGGTCGCCTTCCCCAAAGCCTATGCGGTGGTGATGCCGGCGCTCTATTTGCCCATCATCATCATGTTGCTGGCGCTGGTGTTCCGCGGCGTCGCCTTCGAGTTTCGCTGGGTGGCGCTCTCCAGCCGCCGCTGGTGGAACCTCGCCTTCTCGGGCGGCTCCACCCTCGCCGCCTTCTGCCAGGGCGTGGTGCTGGGCGGCCTGGTGCAGGGCATCAATGTGCAGAACGGCCAGTTTGCCGGCGGCACGTTTGATTGGGCGACGCCGTTCGCTTTCCTCTGCGGCATCAGCGTTGTGTGCGGCTACGCGCTGCTCGGCAGCACCTGGCTGATCATGAAGACCGACGGCGCGGTCGCCATCCAGGCCCGCAAGACCGCGCTGCTGCTGCTTCCGGTGGTGCTCGGCTTCATGGCGCTCGTCAGCCTGTGGACCCCGCTCGCCTTCGACCGCATTGCCCAGCGCTGGTTCGTGATGCCGAATATCTTCTATCTCGCCCCGGTGCCGGTGGTGACCGCGGCGGTGGCCTATCTGGTCTGGCGGGGCCTGAAGGGGACCGCGGAATACGCCCCCTTCTTTGGCTGCATCGCCCTGTTCGTGCTGGGTTTTCTGGGGCTCGGCATTTCCACCTTCCCCTATCTGGTGCCGCCCAGCCTCACGGTGTGGCAGACCGCTGCCGCCGCGCCGAGCCAAGTCCTGATGCTGTTCGGCGTCATCTTCCTGCTGCCGGTCGTGCTCGGCTACATCGTGTTCGTCTATTGGCTGTTCCGCGGCAAGGTGCGTGAAGGCGAGGGCTACCACTGAGCCGGCGGCGCGCCTCAAGCCCGTGCCGTCAGGCCGCCCGCCGTCTCGATGAAGCGCGTCACCACCTCCACCCCGATACCGTTTCGGATGGAGGAGAACACATAGGGCCGGCCGGCGCGCATGCGCTGGGTGTCCGCCTCCATCACCGAGAGGTCGGCGCCCACCATGGGGGCCAGGTCGGTCTTGTTCACCACCAGTAGGTCGGAGCGTGTGATGCCCGGCCCGCCCTTGCGCGGGATCTTCTCCCCGCCCGCGACATCAATGACATAGATGGTGAGATCGGCCAGTTCCGGGGAAAAGGTGGCGGCGAGATTGTCGCCGCCGGATTCGATCAGGACGATGTCCAGATTGGGGAATTTGGCCTGCATGTCGGCCACCGCCCGCAGATTGATGGAGGCATCCTCGCGGATCGCCGTGTGCGGGCAGCCGCCGGTCTCCACGCCGAGAATGCGCTCGGGCTCCAGCGCGCCGGCCACCGTGAGGATGCGCGCATCCTCCTTGGTGTAAATGTCGTTGGTGATCGCGCAGATGTCGTAGCGGTTGCGGAAGGCCTTGCAGAGCGCTTCCATCAGCGCCGTCTTGCCCGATCCCACCGGGCCGCCGATGCCGACGCGAAGCGGACCATTTGCCGATGTGCTCATGAGCGGAACAGCCTCGTATATTGGGTTTCGTGTCGGAGCGAACCGAGATCGGCGCGGAAGGTGGCGCTGCCGAGATCGTCCAGGGTGAGCGTGCGGATGTCAGCCGCGAGGGCCCGCACCTTCGGCGCCAGGGCGGCCACCACGCGCGTGCCTGCCGTCTGGCCGATGGGCGCGAGGCGGATCGCGGCGGATACCAGATTCTGCATCATCGCCAGGAGGAAAGCTTCGAGCGCCAGCTGCGGCGGCACACCATGGGAGGCTGCGGCAAGGCCCACCGCCACGGGATAGGCCACCTCGCCCTTGAGCAGGCCGGCCTGCGCGAGCAGCGCGGGCGCCGGCCAGGCGGCACACACGGCGTCGAGAAAGCTGCGCCCCTGCTGGCAGGTTTCCAGCCACAATTCGGCCGAGGGCGCGAGCGCCACCGCCAGCGCGTTGACCTCGATCAGCCGCGCACCGTCCCCAGCCCCGGCCGCCGCCATCGCCTGAGCGAACAGAATGCCGTCGTTGCGGCCGAGGCCGTGCAGGAGCAGGTCTTCCAGCCAGCCGGCAAGGTCTGCCTCGGTGCGGATGTCGCCGGCTTCCACGGCCCATTCCAGAGCGTGAGAATAGGCGTAGGCGCCCACGGGAAAGGCGGGCGACAGCCAGGCGAGCAAGGGGAGGATATCGACCGGGTCGGCGGATGGCCCGGCGTCAGGGTCAGCCATGGCGATGGGAGGTTTCCCCGCCAGGGGCGTGATCGTGGGAATGGCCATGATCATGGGAATGGTCGTGTCCGCAATCCGGGCCATGCACATGGGCGGAGGCGCTGGCGGAGGCGGAGGCGTGGGCGTGGGCGTGGCCATGATCGTGATGGTGATCGTGATCGTGGCCGCATCCGCAGGCATGGTCCGCCGCAGGAGCACCGGTCTCCGCGTGGGAATGCGCCTCCGCGTGAGAATGGCCGTGCGCGGCATGGTCGTGATGGTCGTGCCCGTGGGAATGGTCATGCCCATGATCATGCGCGTGGCCATGGGCCTCCGCCGCCTCATAGGCGCCGCGCTCGGGGCGGAAGGGCCGCAGCACTGGGGCGGCGCTGGCGCCGAGGCCGCGCACCATCTCCACCAGCACATGGTCATAGGCGATATAGAGCGCGTCCTCGGTGATCTCGGTCGGCACATGGCGGTTGCCCAGGTGCCAGCCCACTTTCATCAGGCGCAGCGGGCTGCCGGTGCGCACCTCGATCAGCTTTTCCGGCGCCGCCTCGATGCGCACCAGGGAACCGTCTTCCAGCTTCAGCGCATCGCCATGGTCGAGAAGGGTTGCCTTCTCCAGGTCCAGCAGGAATTCCAGGCCCTTGGCGCCGGTCATGGCGACGCGGCGGCGATGCCGCGCCTGATGGTCGAGCATGATGGTGTCCACCACCTTTTCCTCGCGGACGGCGGCACGGCGAACGACGGCGGTGGCACGAAGCATCGGAAAACCTCAGAACAGGAAATAGCGCTGGGCCATGGGGAGAACCTCCGCCGGCTCGCAGACGAGCAATTCCCCGTCCGCGCGCACGTCATAGGTCTCGGCGTCCACCTCGATATGGGGCGTCGCGTCGTTCAGCACCATATCCTTCTTGCCGATGCCGCCGCGCACATTTTCCACCGCCACCAATTGCTTGGCGGTCTGGAGCCGTGCCGCCAGCCCGTCCTCGATCGCCGCCTTGGAAACGAAAGTCAGCGAAGAACCCGTCCGCGCCCGGCCATAAGCACCGAACATGGGGCGGTAATGCACCGGCTGCGGGGTCGGGATGGAGGCATTGGGATCGCCCATCTGCGCCACCGCGATCACCCCGCCCTTGATAACCAGATCCGGCTTGACGCCGAAGAAGGCGGGCGACCAGAGCACGAGGTCAGCAAGCTTACCCGCCTCCACCGAACCGATGTGCTTCGACATGCCATGGGCGATGGCCGGATTGATGGTGTATTTCGCGATGTAGCGGCGGGCGCGCAGATTGTCATTGTCACCCGTTTCGCCCGGCAAGGCGCCGCGCTGGCGCTTCATTTTGTCCGCCGTCTGCCAGGTGCGAATCACCACTTCGCCCACACGGCCCATGGCCTGGCTGTCCGAACTCATCATGGAGAGCGCGCCGAGATCGTGGAGAATGTCTTCCGCCGCGATGGTCTCCTTGCGGATGCGGCTTTCCGCGAAGGCGAGGTCTTCCGCGATGGAGGGGTCGAGATGGTGGCACACCATGAGCATGTCGAGATGCTCGTCGATGGTGTTGCGGGTATAGGGCCGCGTCGGATTGGTGGAGGACGGCAGCACGTTCGGCAGGCCTGCCACCTTGATGATGTCCGGGGCATGCCCGCCGCCTGCGCCCTCCGTGTGAAAGGCATGGATGGTGCGGCCCTTGAAGGCGGCGATGGTGTCCTCCACGAAGCCGCTCTCGTTGAGCGTGTCGGAATGGATCATCACCTGCACGTCGAAGGCATCGGCCACCGAGAGGCAGCAATCGATGGCGGCGGGGGTGGTTCCCCAGTCCTCGTGCAGCTTGAGGGCGCAGGCGCCGGCCCGCACCATTTCTTCCAGCGCCGCAGGCAGCGAGGCGTTGCCTTTGCCGGCAAAGGCGAGGTTCATCGGGAAGGCGTCGGCCGCCTCGATCATGCGGGCGATATGCCACGGCCCCGGCGTGCAGGTGGTAGCAAACGTGCCGGTGGCCGGCCCAGTGCCGCCGCCCAGCATGGTGGTGACGCCGGAGGCCAGCGCCTCCTCGATCTGCTGCGGGCAGATGAAATGAATATGGCTGTCGAACCCGCCGGCCGTGAGGATCTTGCCCTCGCCCGCGATCACCTCGGTGCCGGGGCCGATGATGATGTCCACCCCGCCCTGCACATCGGGATTGCCGGCCTTGCCGAGCTTCACGATCCGCCCGCCGGAGAGGCCCACGTCGCATTTCACAACGCCCCAATGGTCCAGCACCACCGCATTGGTGATCACCGTGTCCACCGCGCCATTGGCGTTGGTCACTTGGCTCTGGCCCATGCCGTCGCGGATCACCTTGCCGCCGCCGAACTTCACCTCCTCGCCATAGATGGTGAAATCCTTCTCCACCTCGATCACCAAAGACGTATCCGCGAGGCGGATCTTGTCGCCGGTGGTGGGGCCGAACATGTGCGCATAGGCGGAACGGGGCAGATGGGCGGGGGTGGACATGGGCTCATCCTTGTCAGAACCGAGCGTCTCGGTTCACGTCAGGCGATGGTTTCGGGCGGTCAGACCGCTTGAAAAAATGCCGTGGTCGGCATTCCGGCACGATAGCGCTTACAGTTTTCCCGCTACCGCGCCCCGGAAGCCGAACACTTCACGCTTGCCGCCGAAGGGCACCAGCGTCACCTCCCGCGTCGCGCCCGGCTCGAAACGCACGGCGGTGCCGGCGGCGATATCAAGCCGCATGCCGCGCGCCTTGTCGCGGTCGAAGGCGAGCGCCGGATTCGTTTCGAAGAAATGATAATGGCTGCCGACCTGGATCGGCCGGTCGCCGGTGTTGGCGACCGTGAGCGTGACCCGTTCCGCGCCTTCGTTGAACACGATCTGCCCCGGCGCGGTGGTGATCTCTCCCGGCACGTCGTCGGAGGCTTCTCCACGAATCGGATGATGCACCGTGACGAGCTTGGTGCCGTCGGGAAAGGTCGCCTCCACCTGGATGTCGTGAAGCATCTCGGCGATGCCCGGCATGACCTGCTTTGTGGTGAGCACATGGGCGCCGGCGGACATGAGGTCGGCGACCGTGCGCCCGTCGCGCGCGCCTTCCACCACGAAATCGGTGATCAGGGCCACCGCCTCGGGGAAGTTCAGCTTCACCCCACGGGCGAGGCGCTTGCGCGCCACTTCCGCCGCCATGGCAATGAGCAGCTTGTCCTTTTCGCGCGGCGTAAGCAGCAAGGCCGATCTCCTCAGGAAGCCCAGACGCGCGGCATGGGCGCGCCCCGGAAATTCATCAAAAACGAGGTGGCGTCCCGCCGCAACATCTCGATGTCGGCGGCGAGCCAGCGCACCACAAGAAGCCCGTTCCACGCGCTGGCCCCGCACTCGCTGGCGCAGGGTTCCAGTGCCGCGCGCACATCGTCAAGCCGCGCCTCGGCGTCGGGGGCGACATAGAGCAGGGTTGCCAGCGCATGCCGGCCGTTGGCGATCGCCGGCTTGGCCAGAAGCGCGCCGATGGGGCCGGACAGCCGCAGCGCGTCGGCATAGATCAGGCCGCCGCCGCGCCGCACTCGCCACTGATCCGTGAGCTGTCCGCCGGACATGATCTCGCCCCGCGCCGCGCGCCCCAGAACCAGCGCCTCGAACGCGAGGAAGTGGCTCACGGGCGCAAGGTCCACCTCGTAGCGGCGGACCAGGCGGGCCTGGTCGAACAGGATTGTTTCCTGCGGCAACCAATGGAGGGCGGCGCCATGGCCGGCGGCGAGCCGCACATGGATCGAGGCTTCATCGGCATCGGAGCGATACACTTTCTCAGCCGCTGGCGTGCAGACCGTCAGCCGCGCGCCGCCCCGCGCCTCGATCTCGATTGAGAACGTGTCGCCGCAGGCGACCCCGCCGGAGGTGTTGACGATCACCGCCTCCATGTCGCCGCCGTCGCTGCGCGGCAGGCGGCCCCGCAGGGCGCCCTGCTCCTCCAGCTCCAGCAGGTGCGTGCGCCCACCCGCGCCAGCTGCGGCGATCCGCAGGCGCCCCACGCTGCGCTGGCGCTTGGGGGCGCTCTTCATCAAAACCGGGGGCAAATCCTCAGATCGCCATGAGGCGGCGGACGTCATCCCCATCAAGCCCGCTCCGGTCCCCGCTCGCCACCACCTCGCCGCGCTCCATCAGGATGAAGCGGTCGGCCAAATCGCGGGCGAACTCGAAATATTGCTCCACCAGTACGATGGCCATATCCCCCTTGTCGCGCAAATAGGAAATGGCGCGGCCGATGTCCTTGATGATGGACGGCTGGATGCCCTCGGTCGGCTCGTCCAGCACCAGCAGGCGCGGACGCGTCACCAAAGCGCGGCCGATGGCCAATTGCTGCTGCTGCCCGCCGGAAAGATCGCCGCCGCGCCGGCCCATCATGGATTTCAGCACCGGAAACAGCTCGAAAATCTCGTCCGGCACATATTTGTCCTTGCGGGCGAGGCGGGCAAATCCGGTCTCGAGATTTTCCTTCACCGAAAGCAGCGGGAACACCTCGCGCCCCTGGGGCACGAAGCCGATTCCGAGCGCGGCCCGGTCCGGCGTCGGCAGGCGGGTGATGTCCCGCCCGTCGAAATTAATCGAGCCGCCGGCGATCGCCCTCTGGCCGACGATGGCGCGCAGCAGCGAGGTCTTGCCGACCCCGTTGCGGCCGAGCACGCACGTCACCTGACCCGGCATCGCCTCCAGCGAAACGCTGCGCAAGGTGTGGGCGGCGCCGTAATAGAGATCGAGATTCTCGACCTTCAGCATGGCAAATCTCCTCCACCGAGCGCGTTCTGCCCCCTCCCCCCATGAGGGAGAGGGTTCCCGGTGCGCGAGGGGGAGAGGAACGGAAGAGCACCCATCCTCATCTCCCCAGATAGACTTCGATGACGCGCTCGTCGGCGCTCACCTGATCGAGCGGCCCTTCGGCGAGGACAGAGCCCTCGTGCAGCACCGTCACCTTCACGCCGAGGTCGCGCACGAACTGCATGTCGTGCTCCACCACCACCACCGCGCGGGTCTTGGCGATCTCGCGCAGCAATTCGGCGGTGTCGGCGGTCTCCTGGTCGGTCATGCCGGCGGCCGGCTCGTCCACCAGCAGAAGCCGCGGCTCCTGCGCCAGCAGCATGCCGATCTCCAGCCATTGCTTCTGCCCGTGGCTCAGCTCGGAAGCCTTGCGTGCGCGATGATCCTTCAGGCGGATGCGCTCCAGCAGCGCGTCGATGCGCTCGCGCTCATGCGCGGTGCGGCGCCAATAGATGTTCGAGAACGGCCGCCGGTCCGCCTTCACCGCCAGCAGTAGATTGTCTTCCACCGTGTGCATGTCGAACACGGTGGGGGTCTGGAACTTGCGGCCGATGCCGAGTTCCGCGATCGCCGCCTCGTCGAGCCGGGTGAGGTCGTGCACGCCGGCGAACAGGGCCTCGCCCTTGGTGTGATGGCCCGCATCTCCGCTTCCTCGATGGTGAGCGAAAGCGCGTTCAACGCCCGGAAGCCATCGAAGACGACCGAGACATTGTCGAGATACAGCAGCGATTGGGTGAGGCTCTGGGAGAGGCCTTGGCTTGCTTCCATCATCCTCACTCCGCCGGTTTCGCCGAGGCCATGGCGCTGGGCGCGGGCTTGTGGCGTCTGGCCGAGAGGCTGCCCCACAGACCGAGCACGCCACGCGGCAGGAACAAGGTGACCAGCACGAACAGCGCGCCGAGGGCGAACAGCCAGGCTTCCGGCAGCACGCCGGTGAACCAGGTCTTGCCCGCATTCACGATCAGCGCCCCGAGCGCCGCGCCCACCAGCGTGCCTCGCCCACCCACCGCCACCCAGATGACGATCTCGATGGAATTGGCCGGAGCGAACTCGCCGGGATTGATGATGCCCACCTGCGGCACATACAGCGCACCGGCCGCACCGGCGAGCATGGCCGAGACGGTCCAGGCCAGCAGCTTGTAATTCGCCACCCGGTAGCCGAGGAACCGCGTGCGGCTCTCCGCATCGCGCACCGCCACCAGCACCTTGCCGTATTTCGACGTCACCAGCGCCCGGCACAGCAGATATCCCGCCGCCAGCGCCACCGCCGAGAGCACGAACAAGGTGACCCGCGTGCTGTCGGCGGAGATGGAGAAGCCAAGGATGTCCTTGAAATCGGTCAGGCCGTTATTGCCGCCGAAGCCCATGTCGTTGCGGAAGAACGCCAGCATGAGCGCGAACGTCATGGCCTGGGTGATGATGGAGAGATAGACGCCCGTGACGCGCGAGCGGAAGGCGAACCAGCCGAACGCG
>NCEH01000109.1:0-30952 GCA_002304505.1 Rhizobiales bacterium 32-66-11
CGGAAGAACGCCAGCATGAGCGCGAACGTCATGGCCTGGGTGATGATGGAGAGATAGACGCCCGTGACGCGCGAGCGGAAGGCGAACCAGCCGAACGCGAACGCCAGCACGCCGGGCACCACCAGCGCCATGATCATGGCGAACGGGAACCAGTCGAACCCATACCAGAACCAGGGCAATTCCTTATAGTTCAGGAACACCATGAAGTCCGGCAGCACCGGATTGCCATAGACGCCGCGCGCGCCGATCTGGCGCATCAGATACATGCCCATGGCATAGCCGCCGAGCGCGAAGAACGCCCCGTGGCCAAGCGAGAGCACGCCGCAATAGCCCCACACCAGATCCACCGACACCGCCAGCAGCGCGTAGCAGAGATATTTGCCCAGCAGCGGCACGAGATAATTGGAGATGTGGAAGGGGCTGCCTTCCGGCACCACCAGATTGGCGATGGGCACCAGAATGGCGGCGGCGACGAGGAGGATGAGAAAGATCGCCCCGGGGCGATCCACGATGCCGAGGCCTTTCATGATTCCACCGCCCGGCCCTTGAGCGCGAACAGGCCGCGCGGGCGCTTCTGAATGAACAGGATGATGAACACCAGCAGGGCGATCTTCGCGAGCACGGCGCCGGCGAACGGCTCCAGCAGCTTGTTGGCGATGCCGAGGCTGAAGGCCGCCACCAGTGTGCCCCAGAGATTGCCGACCCCGCCGAACACCACCACCATGAAGCTGTCGATGATGTAGCCCTGGCCGAGATTGGGGCTCACATTGTCGATCTGCGAGAGCGCCACACCGGCGATGCCGGCGATGCCCGAGCCGAGCCCGAAGGTGAGCGCATCGATGCGGCCGGTGCGGATGCCCATGGCGCCCGCCATGCGGCGGTTCTGCGTGACCGCGCGCACATAGAGCCCGAGCGACGTGCGCTTCAGCACCACCAGAAGCGCGAAGAACACGCCCAACGCAAAGATGATGATGCACAGGCGATTGTAGGTGATGGACAATTGCCCAAGCTGGAACGCCCCGGACATCCAGGACGGCGCTCCGACTTCCTTATTGGTGGGGCCGAAGATGGTGCGCGTCGCCTGCTGAAGCATCAGCGAGATTCCCCAGGTGGCGAGCAGGGTTTCCAGCGGACGGCCATAGAGGAAGCGGATCACCGTGCGCTCGATGGCGATGCCGACCAGGCCTGTGAACAGGAAGGCCAGCGGCAGCGCAATCGCCAGCGACCAGTCAAACAGATAGGGCGCCTTGGTGCGGATCAGTTCCTGCACCACGAAGGTGGTGTAGGCACCGAGCATCACCATCTCGCCATGGGCCATGTTGATGACCCCCATGACGCCGAAGGTGATGGCCAAACCGATGGCCGCAAGGAGCAGGACGGAGCCCAGGGAAAGCCCATACCAGACATTCTGCGCCACGTTCCAGAAGGCGAGCGAGCGGTTGATCTTCTCGATCCCGGCATCGGCGGCGGTGCGCAGGGCGGGCGAAGCATCGGCGGGCACGCCGGCGAGCAGGGCCAGGGCCTCCTGGTCGCCGCGATCGACGATCAGCTTGGTGGCGGCGATGCGCTCGGGCTCCGGCGCATCGGCCTTGGTGAGGATGATGGCGGCTCGCGCCTGGGCGAGCGCCGCCTTCACGTCCGTGTCGCGCTCGCGGGCGATGGCGGCGTCCAGCGCGGGAAGGGCGGCGACATCGCGGGACTTGAACACCGCGCCGGCGGCATCGATTCGCTTTGCCGCATCCGGGCTGGCAAGGGCCAGCGCTCCGGCGGCGGCCTCCACCGCGCGGCGCACGCGATTGTTGAGGCGCACGGTCTTCAGATCGGCCGGGGCACTTGTCACGGCGGCGCCGGTGGCGGCGTCGGTGAGGCCGCCGGCCTTGGTCTTCACATAGACCACCTTGGTGGCGGGATCGAACACGAGGCGCCCATCCCCCACCGCATCGACGATGGCGGCGGCCTGGGGATTGGGGCTGAGGGCCAGCGCGGCAAGCCCGGCCTCGGTGTCGGAATAGCTGTCGGCGGCAAACCGCGCCACGGCCGGCGCGATATCGGCGGCGCCCTGGCTGCGGCCCTCGCTCACGAATCCCGGCCCCGCGCCGAGGAGAACCAGCCCCAGCAGTGCGGACAGGGCCAGCCGCATCAAGGAAATCGTCATGTGGCCTCGCCTGGAGCGGCGGCGATGCGTCCGCCTGCTCCCCCCGAAGCAGACGGACGCCGCCGCGACTTGCCTTCTTTCGAAGGCTCACCCACCGCGCGGCACCGCGCGGCGGGACGGCTGTTCGGAACGCTCAGGCGCTCACTTGGTCGCGGTGCCGAGGCAGACCTTCTTGACCGAATCGTAGTTGCCGCACTTGAGCTGCACCCAGTCGGCCACCAGATCCTTCGAGCCTTCCAGCTGCTTGGACCAAGCCTCGCCCGGGATCAGCTTGTCGGTCTTCCACACCACGTTGAACTGGCCGTTGTCCTCAATCTCGCCGATGAACACGGGCTTGGTGATGTGGTGGTTCGGCAGCATTTCCGAGACGCCGCCGGTGAGGTTCGGCTGCTTGGTGCCGGGCAGAGCGTCGATCACCTTGTCCGGATCCACCGAGCCGGCTTTGGTCACAGCCTGCACCCACATGTTGAAGCCGATGTAATGGGCTTCCATGGGATCGTTGGTGACGGCCTTCGGGTTCTTCATGAAGGTCTGCCACTGCTTGATGAAGGCGTCGTTTTCCGGCGTCTTGATCGACATGAAATAGTTCCACGCCGCGAGATGCCCCACCAGCGGCTTGGTGTCGATGCCGGCCAGTTCTTCCTCGCCGACGGAGAAGGCGACGACGGGGATGTCGGTGGCCTTGATGCCCTGGTTCGCCAGCTCCTTGTAGAACGGCACGTTGGCATCGCCATTGATGGTGGAGACCACCGCCGTCTTCTTGCCCGCCGAGCCGAATTTCTTGATGTCGGCGACAATGGTCTGCCAATCGGATTGGCCGAACGGGGTGTAATTGATCATGATGTCCTCGGACTTCACGCCCTTGGACTTCAGGTAAGCTTCCAGGATCTTGTTGGTGGTACGAGGATAGACATAATCGGTGCCCGCCAGAACCCAGCGCTCCACCTTCTCTTCCTTGGCGAGATAATCCACCGCCGGGATGGCCTGCTGGTTGGGGGCGGCGCCGGTGTAGAACACGTTGCGCTCGCTCTCCTCGCCCTCATATTGGACGGGGTAGAACAGGATCGAGTTCAGCTCCTTGAACACCGGCAGAACCGACTTGCGGCTCACCGAGGTCCAGCAGCCGAACACCACGGAAACCTTGTCCTTCGTGATGAGCTCGCGTGCCTTTTCCGCGAACAAGGGCCAGTTCGACGCGGGGTCGACCACGACCGCCTCCAGCTTCTTGCCGAGCACGCCGCCCTTCTTGTTCTGCTCGTCGATCAGCATCAGCATGACATTCTTCAGCGTGGTCTCGCTGATGGCCATGGTGCCGGACAGGGAATGCAGGATACCGACCTTGATGGTCTCTTCCGCTTTGGCTGCGCTTATGCTTGCCGCGAGGGCGGCCGCTGCCGCCAGCGCCCCGATGCCTTTGGTGGTCCGTCCCAGAAATTCGAGCATACGCTCTCTCCGTGTTCGTCGGCCGGCGCGAAGCCAGCAACCACGAAGAGCAAGGGGCGTGCCACAATTCCGCCAAACCCGGAGAGGGTTGCGCCGCGCGCACTCGAGGCCGGATAAAGCACGCCTAATTTGTATACAGTCGAGTAAATATGATTATAAATTAGTCATTTGATTAAAAAATAGCCTATCCGGCGATGAGGCATTGCCCCATTGCCGCAGCGGCGGCCCGCTTTCCAATCGGATCACGGGTGGGCCGGTCAAAGAACGTTGAACAAGTAAAGCAGAATGATCACCGAAAACGGAACGCCCAGCAGCCACAGTAAAATACCGCGCATCGTCTTTACTCCTTCAGTTTTTTTCGCTCTGGAATGAAAACGCCGCGCTTGCGGAAGCGTTCCCCACACCGTACGCAATCCACCACGTTGCATCGCGGAAAACTTGACCGCAGACGCAGCACGCTCTTTTGTGGCGCGTTTGCACGCAGCGAGGAAAAGCATGGACACTCTGCTCGAAGGATACCGGCGGTTTCGCGAACTCTCGTGGCCCACCTACAAGGATCTGTTCGAGCGCCTCGCCGCGCGAGGGCAGAAGCCCCACACCTTCGTCGTCGCGTGCTCCGACAGCCGGGTCGATCCGCAGCTCATTTTCGATGCGGGTCCCGGCGAGTTGTTCGTGGTGCGCAACGTCGCCAATCTCGTGCCGCCCTATGAGCCGGACGGCAATTATCATGGCACCAGCGCGGCCCTGGAATTCGCGGTGCGGGTGCTGGAGGTGGAGCGCATCGTCGTGCTCGGCCACGCCCAGTGCGGCGGCGTCCATGCCCTGCTGGAAGGCGCTCCCGCGCTTGCGCGCGATTTCGTCGCCAGCTGGATCACCATCGCCGAACCGGCGCGCGCGGAAACCCTGAAGGCCAACCTGCCCCCCGCCGACCGGCAGCGTTTCTGCGAATTGTGCTGCGTGCGCCTGTCGCTGCGCAACCTGACCTCCTTCCCCTGGCTCAACGAACGGGTGGCCGCAGGCAAGCTTAAGCTGCACGGTGCCTATTTCGGCGTCGCCACCGGCAAGCTGGAGTTGCTGGGCGAAGACGGCACGTTTCATGCCGCATGACACGCGCGATCAAGACAAGCCTGTCACACGCGCTTTACCCCTTCATCATACAGGCTTGATTTGACATCGGGCGTGGCGTCACACGCCGGGCTGGGAGCTCAGGATCATGAAGCAGGACACCATCGATCCGGTGCAGGCGCAATTCATCACCACCTTGCCGAACGAATGGGCGGTCGAGGTTCTCGACCAGCCCGACTTCGACCTTGCCTGCGAAGTCATCGAGACGCTGCCGCAGGATAAGGCGGTGGCCCTGCTGGAAGGCATGTCCAGCGATCGGGCGGCCGATATCCTGCGCTGGATCGACGATCCGATGCGCGGCGAGCTGCAGCATCGCCTTGCGCCCGAAACGCGCGCGGCCATCGCCCATCTGCTGACCTATCCGGAGAATACCGCCGGCGGCCTGATGACCACCGAATATGTCAGCGTTCCCGCCGACTGGACGGTGGAACAGACCTTGGTCCATCTGCGCGAAGTCGAGGCCTCGCGCGAAACCATTTATGCCATCTACCTGCTGGACCCCGCCTCCAAGCGCCTGGTGAACGTGGTGCGGCTGCGCCGCCTGATCTCGGCCAATCCCGCCGACACGATGCTTTCCCTGGCCCAGCCCTACGAGGTCATCACCACCAAGCCGCTCACCGACCGCGAGGACGTGGCGCGGCAGATGGCGAAGTACGACCTCATCGCCCTGCCGGTGGTCGACAGCACTCACCATCTGCTCGGCATCGTCACCTTCGACGACATGATCGACGCCATGATCGCCGAACAGACGGAAGACGTGCAGCGCATGGGCGGCATGGAGGCCATCGACGAGCCTTACATGCAGATTTCCTTCCTGCAGATGATCAAGAAGCGCGCCGGCTGGCTGTGCGTGCTCTTCCTCTCGGAAATGCTGACCGCCAGTGCCATGCAGGTCTATGCGGACGAGTTGGAGAAGGCGATCGTCCTCGCGCTGTTCATTCCGCTGGTCATGAGCTCCGGCGGCAATTCCGGATCCCAGGCCACCTCGCTCATCATCCGCGCGCTCGCCCTGCGCGAAGTCCGGCTGAAGGATTGGTACCGCGTGGTCTTGCGCGAAATCCCGACCGGCATCGTGCTCGGCGCCATCCTGGGCGTCATCGGCATCATCCGCATCGTGGTCTGGCAGGAGCTGGGCATTTTCGACTATGGCGAGCATTGGCAGCTGCTGGCGATCACCATCGGCGCCGCGCTGATCGGCATCGTCACCTTCGGCTCGTTCGCCGGGTCCATGCTGCCCTTCATCCTCAAGCGCGTCGGCTTCGATCCGGCGAGTGCATCCGCCCCGTTCGTCGCGACGCTGGTGGATGTCACCGGCCTGGTCATCTATTTCAGCGTCGCCTACGCGATCCTGCACGGCACCATCCTCTGAGGATGCGGCCGTTCCGCTGAACAAAAAGCCGGCGCCCCTTGCGGCGCCGGCTTTCTTTTCGACCTCGGGAAACCCGGCCGCGCGACGGCCTCAGTGGTTCACGATGAATTTCATCAGCGCGCCGTAGCCCCCCTCGCCCTCGCCGACGGGTGTTTCGTCCCGCGCTTCGGCGGCGGCCGCCTCGGTCAGATCGCGGGCGGAGAGGTCGAAACCGCGCGTGGCAAGGAAGTTTACCGCATCGTCGGCGGTCATGAAATCCGCAACCGCCTGCGCCAGGGTCTCGCTCAAGGCGGTGTTCCCCGAGGCATCGGCCTTCAGCCGTTCAATATCCGTCTCGCCCATTTCGGCCTCCGCTTCGTTCGTGTCCTGCTTGGGACGTCAACGGCGGAACCCTGGCCGTGTTCCAATTCCAGTTCGAGACCCTCCCGCAAACGGCACCACTGGACGCCCGAAGCGTCGCCAGCTACCTAAATATCTCACGTGCAGCGGCACACTGACGGACTTCAGCCCAGAGGCAACGGGTCACTCATGGGGCAGATCGCGTTTCTTCTCATCGGTTCGGAATCCATACGTCAACGCTGGTTCGTGATGGCGGGGCTCGGCGCCTTGCTCGCAGCCGCCGGCGTGTTCCTGGTCCTCGATGCCCAGGACGGCGAAACCCTGTTGCCGAATGGGGTGCTGGGCTTCGTTTTCCTGCTGGAAGGACTATTTGCCATCCTTACCGCGCTTGCGGGACAGGTCGGTGTCAGCCGGGCCATCTCGGCGCTCAAGGCGGGTGGGCTGATCATCATCGGCGGCCTGATCATCCAATATCCCGACACCAACACCTACATCGTCACGATCCTGTTCAGCGCCGCCTTCGCCGTGGACGGAGCCACGCGGATCGGCACCGCGAGCATCGTGCGCTTCCGCAATTGGCGGCTTGTGGTGGCGTGGGGCATCTTCGAGCTGATGCTGGCGCTGGTGATCGCCGCCGACTGGCCGATCCCGCGGGCGAAGAACATCCATTTCTGCGTCGGCCTGCTGCTGCTGTTCTCCGGCTGGGTCCTGATCCGCATGAGCCTGATGATCCGGTCGCTGGAGCCGGAGGCGGCGATCCTCACCCTGCCCATGTTCGGCAAACGCGCCTGGTATGATCATGCGCCGGTGCTGCTGGGCGACGATCCCAATCCGAAATCCTCCGAAGCCATGGTGGTGCGGGTGTGGACGCCGGTCGGCTCGGCGGATGTCGCCAACCGGCGCGTCGTCATGGACCGCTATATTGCCGCGCTCGATCGCAACGGCACCATATCCACCGGGCACGCCGCGCTGGACCTGCCGCCGGATGTCTATATCAGCCATTATCCCGCGCAGGAGATCGAGCAGAGCGCGGGAGCGTTCATGAACGCGCTGCGCGCGACCGCCGACAACGATATCCCCGGCCGCTTCCAGCCGTCCTACGAGGTGGAGCGGGCGAGCTGGTGCGATGCGGACGCCGAGGTGGCGTTCCGCAATTTCAACGCCCGCCGCCTGCGCGCCTTCTGGATCGGCTATCGCCAGGAAAACACCTACAATCTCACCAACCGCAATTGCTCGGTCGCGGTCGCATCGGCGCTCGATGCGGCGCTTGAGGGCACTTTGGCCTCGCCCTATCCCTGGCTGCGGCTGCTGCGCCTCATGTGCAATCCCGACCTGTGGGTCGCCGCCGCCATCCGCGCCCATGCCGAGGCCATGACCTGGACCCCCGGCCTGGTGCTGGATTACGCGCGCGCCCTCCATCGCCTCGTGGAGCCGACGCGCATCACCTGGTTCGAGCGGCTGAAGGGCGCGCTCGCCCTCCTTCTTCCGAAATCGAAAGCACCTGCCGCATGACATCCCAAGAGGCCAGCGCGCCGGCGCCCGCGCACCTGCTGTCGCGCGGCGCGGTGATTCTCACCGCCATGATGTTCGGCCTCACCTACAGCCTGAGCGCGGCGCTGATTGCGCTCGATCTGGCCGGGCGGGGCATCAGCGATGCCGTTATCGGCGCCAATGCGGCCATGCACGCGGTTGGCGTCCTGGCCACCGCCCTCGTGCTTCCGCGGCTCGTGGCGAGCGTGGGTCCGCGCCGCCTCATCCTGACCGCCCTGGGGCTCGCGGCGCTCACCCTGATGGCCTTTCCCCTCACACCGGCGATCTGGCTCTGGTTTCCGCTGCGCTTTGTCCTGGGCGCGGCGTCCGAATCCTTGTTCGTGCTGTCGGAGACCTGGATCAACAGCCTCTCCACCGAGCAGACCCGCGCCCGCGCCATGGCGGCCTATACCGCCGCCCTGTCCATTGGCTTCGCGCTCGGCCCGCTGATCCTGTCCCTGGTGGGGGCACAGGGGATCTTGCCCTATGCGGTGGGCGCCGGCATGGCCATGGCGGCTGCCTTGTTCGTCGCTTCGCCGAAGGTCCAGGCGCCGGTGTTTGAAGCGCCGAGCCATTCCAACCCCATGCACTATCTGCGCCTTGCCCCGCTCGCCATGTCGGCGACCGTGCTCAATGCCGCCATCGAGGCGGCCGGGCTCTCCTTCCTGGCGCTCTATGCCATCAATCTCGGCTGGGCCGAACAGGAGGCGGCGCGGCTCATGTCCTGCATGATGCTGGGCGCGATCGTGCTCCAGCTGCCCATCGGCTGGCTGGGCGACAAGATGAACCGGCGGCACCTGGTGATCGCGCTGGCGGCGACCGCGACCGGCGGCGCGCTGCTCTGGCCTCTGGCGCTGCAAAGCCCGCTGGCGACCTATGCCCTGCTGTTTGTCTGGGGCGGCGCCTTCGTCGGCATCTACACCATCATGCTCACCGTGGTGGGCAGCCGGTTCCAGGGCAGCGCGCTGGTGGGGATCTATGCGGTGATGGGGCTGACCTGGGGCGGCGGAGCGCTGATCGGCCCGCTGGCGGCCGGCTTCGCCATGCAGCTCACCTTGCACGGGCTGGCGCTGTTCGCCGCCTTCGCCTGCGGCCTCTTTACCCTTGCGGCATTGCTCCTTCGCAAGGAAAGCTGACCAAAGCCACATCGATTTGCAGCGGACTGCGGTAACGCGGGCACCGCAGACGCATCGCGTCTTGCGCGGGACTGTCACAGGTTCATGCTAGAGCGTCACGATAACTTGAGTTCGACAAGTTAACCTAGGGGAAGCGCGATGAAATCGATTTGGGGTGCCCTCCTTCTCAGCCTGACCTGCGCCTTGTCGCCGGCCCTGGCCCAGGACGCCAAGAGCCTGCCGGCGAATGCGCAGCCGATGCCGCCCGCGAACTGGCTGTTCGTCCAGGTGGCCGATTCTGTCACGATCAGCGGCAACAAGATGACGCTGAAGGGCGTCGCGCCCCAGACCGTGATGTTCGCCGACCGCCCCGAGCGCATGACCGGGGACACCGCGACCGCCGATTTCGTAAAATTCTGGACCGTCGGCAAGGACAGCTTCCAGAAGGATCCGCCCAACGCGACCGTTTCGGTGACCGTGGACGGGAAGACCGACGTTTCGGTGGTCGAGTTGACCGATCCCGAACTCTCCGGGGACACCCTCACCTACACGATCAAGGTGCTGAGCGACGCCGGGCCCAAGTCGGGCGAATCCGCCAGCCTGTTCATCGATTGGTGGGTCGCCGGCCGCGGCGGCTGCTATCGCGGCCCGTATGGCGGCCTGCACTGCCGCTGGTAGGCTCCAGCGCCTTTTTTTTGAGAATTGCAGACCCCGCCCGGTCCTCCGGCGCGGGGTTTTTCTTTTTCGGCCCGCCGATTCGCGCCCTCGCGCTGGTGATCGCCGGGCCTGCGCGACGCGAATCACACAACACGCCCGGCCGGCCGTCGGCGATTCGCGCGGCACCCGCCCTGGTCCCGGCAAAGGGCAGCAAAGCGCTTATGGGATAAGGATTACGTTTCCCCGCGGCTTTGCGCGGCGAATTGGGACGTGGATTTATCATTGAAGCGAACGGGCGGGAAACCGTTCAAAATCCTTGGTCGGAGTGGCAGGATTTGAACCTGCGACCCCCACGTCCCGAACGTGGTGCGCTACCGGACTGCGCTACACTCCGAACCAGGGCGCTGCCTCTAGCATGCGTTTTGGCAGGGAGGCAAGCGCGTTCTCGCAGAAGCTTGTCGTTTCGCCTTCGCTTGAACCCCCATCGCCCGCGTGCCATAGGGAGGCCGCCTGTTACAGGACAACGAGTGAGGAGTGGTGGAATGTCGAGCGACAGCAACGCGAGCGGTCTCATTAAAGGCAAGCGCGGGCTGATTCTCGGCGTCGCTAACAATCGGTCGATCGCCTACGGCATCGCCAAGTCCGCCCGCGCCCATGGCGCCGAGATCGCCCTGACCTACCAGGGCGAGGCGCTGAAGAAGCGCGTGGAGCCGCTGGCGGCGGAATTGGGCGCCCATCTGGTCGGTCATTGCGACGTCACCGAGCCCGCCACCCTCGACGCGGTCTTCGCCGAAACGCAAAAGCTGTTCGGCAGCATCGACTTCCTGGTCCATTGCATCGCCTTTTCCAACAAGGACGAGCTGGACGGCCGCTACGTGGATACGACGGCGGACAATTTCGCCAAGACCATGTTCATCTCCTGCTACTCCTTCACTGCCATCGCCCAGCGGGCAGAGAAGCTGATGACGAACGGCGGCTCCCTGGTGACGCTGACCTATTACGGCGCCGAGAAATGGATGCCGCACTACAATGTCATGGGCGTCGCCAAGGCCGCGCTCGAAGCCTCGGTGCGCTATCTCGCCGCTGACCTCGGGCCGAAGAACATCCGCGTGAATGCCATTTCCGCCGGCCCCATCAAGACCCTGGCGGCCTCGGGAATCGGCGATTTCCGTTACATCCTCAAATGGAACGAGCTGAATTCGCCGCTGCGCCGCACCGTCACTACGGACGAAGTGGGCGATGCCGGCGTGTATCTCATCTCCGATCTGTCGCGCGGTGTCACCGGCGAGATACATCATGTGGACGCCGGTTATCATATCGTTGGCATGAAGCATCCCGACGCGCCGGACCTCGCGCTCGTGCGGGATTGAGGAGACGCATATGATTCGCTCCGCCAAGATCCACACCCGCGCACTCTTCCTGGGCCTTGCCCTGCTCGCTGGCGGCGGAGCCGCCGAGGCGCAGACCCAGATGCAGATTCAGGTGCCGGTGGGCTCCGGCGGCGCGCCTCCCGATTTTAACACCTATCCGCTGCGCGACCGCCTGTTCGGACCCGGCGGGGCGATCTTCCCCGATTACGTCAACCCGCCAAGCGAGGGCGCGCCCGCGGGCAGCCCGCCGGCCTATGTGATCGGCGCCGCGCCGGGCATCTTGTTCGGTGCAGGCACGGCGGACCTCCTCTGCCAGCCGGCCGGCCGGCCGCAGATCCAGGTGATCAGCGCTCCGGCGGGCGCCAAGATTTCGGTCGCCCCCGGCGCCTTCACGGTGACCGGCACCGATGCCGGCTCGACGCTGTGCTACGGCCGGCCCATGGTCGGCAATGTCGTCCGCGTGTCCGGCAAGGGGCCGCGCGCCGGTGGTCCCGTGGTGCTGCGCGTGACCTATCCGCCCATCGGGGCGTGGTACGATCACCAGGTCATTATCCCGGCCCGCTGAGCCGCGCGCGTCCCGGCTGGGGAAGCGCGCCGGAGGCGGCGTACGAAGGAGGGGGCGATGCGGGGGCAGTTTAAGGCGGGGAAGCTGGCGGGAGCCGCCCTCTTGCTTGCCGCCATGGTCGCGGGGGGGCAGGCCGCAGCCGGGCACGACAATGATCCCGATGCCTATGTCACCAATTATTATACCGGCGGCGGCACCGGCGGCGTCCTGTTTGCGGCGGGCACCACCAATCAAGCCTGCACGAATCTCGGCCCGCCCACCATCGACGTCATCAGCACCTCCCCCGGCGTGCACCTGTCGATCCGGCCCGGCACCTTCGTGGTGACCGGCACGGACTACGGCTACATGGTGTGCGAGGGACAGCGCATTCCTGGAATCATCGTCACCGGCACCGGCACGGGGACCGCGCAGATCCGCGTCACTTATCCGCCGATCGGCCAATGGTACACCCACACCCTGACCCTTCCGGGCCGGTGAGATGGCGCGCCTGTTCCTGGTCCGCCACGGGGAAACCGATTGGAATGTCGCCGGCCGGCTGCAAGGGCGGCACGATATTCCCTTGAACAGCCTCGGCCGGGCGCAGGCGGCGCAGGTGGGCCGTGTGCTGCACCAGCTGGCGGGCGATGTGGCGCCGCTGACCTTCGTCTCCAGCCCGCTGATGCGGGCGGTGGAGACCATGCGCATCCTGCGCACCACGCTCGATCTCCCGGCCGCGGGCTATCATCTGGATCCCCACCTCGCCGAACTGTCGTTCGGGCGCTGGGAGGGCAGCACCTGGCCCGAGCTGAAGCGGCGCGACAGCCTTGCGGTGCGCGCGCGGGAACTGGCGCCCTGGACCTTCGTGCCGCCCGAGGGCGAAAGCTATGAAATGCTGTGCGTGCGCGCCAGTACCGCGCTGGACCGCCTCAAGGATGAAGATGCGGTCGTGGTGACCCACGGCGGCGTCATTCGTGCCCTGCTTCACACCAAGGCGGGCATGCCGCAGGAAGAAGCAGCGCTCCTGCCGGTGCGCCAGGGCGCGGTCTATGTGCTTGCGGGCGGCGCGTTCCGCGTCGCCGAATAGCGCGGGAGCAGAATAGCGCGGAGCAGAACAGCGCGACCGGGCAGCGCGAAAGGGCGCAGGACGGACAAGACCCTGCCCAGCGCCGATCCCCTAGCCCAGATCAGCGCGCCGCGTCGGTGGTCTTCTGCCGGTGCAGCACCGGGGGACGCGAGACCAGCAGCTTGTCGATCCGCCGCCCGTCCATGTCGACGATCTCGAAACGCCAGCCGAGCGAATCGAACACCGCGCCCACCTGCGGCAATTCCTTGATCTGCGACAGCGCGAAACCGGCCACCGTGTGAAAGCCGCGGTCGACCGGGAAATTCAGCTGCAGCACTTCGCGCAACTCGTCCACGGGCGCATCGCCGGAAATCAGGAATGAGCCGTCCTGGCGCTCCACCACATGGGGTTCGTCGTGCTGGTTATCGTCGGAGATCGACCCGGTGATGGCCGCCAGCAGATCATAGCCCGTCACCACGCCGACCATGTCGCCATATTCGTCGACCACGATGCCCATGGGCACCTCGGCGCCGCGCAAGGTGCGCATGGCCTCCAACGCGCCCACCGTCTCCACCAGGAAGGTGACCGGCTGCACGAAGGTGCGGGGGTCGGGCGTTTCGCCCTTCAGATAAGCGTCGAGCAGGCGCTTCGCCTGGATCACGCCCACCGTCTCTTCGGGTGACTTGTCGCACGCCGGCAAGCGGCTGTGCGGGGTGGACAGGATGATGTCCCGCACATCCTCCGCGCTGCCGGAGATGTCCACCCATTCCACGTCGGGCCGCGGCGTCATGATCGCGGTGACGGGACGGTCCGCAAGGCGCATGACGCCGGAAATCATGCGCCGCTCGGCGGGCTCGATCACACCGGCGGTCTCGGCCTCGTTGATGATGGCGCGGATTTCCTCGTCCGTGACGCCGCCTTCCTGGCCGCCCGAATTGCCGAGCAGGCGGAGCACGCCGCGGGTGGAGACGTCGAGCACCCACACCACCGGTGCGCCGAACTTGGCGAGGCCGACCATCATGGGCGCGACGATGCAGGCGAGGCGCTCGGGATTCTGGAGCGCGAGCCGCTTGGGGATCAGTTCGCCCACCACGAGCGAGATATAGGTGATGCCCGCGACCGCCACGGCATAGCCGATTGGTTCGGCGAGCCGCACGGCAACGCCCGCGCCTTCCAGAACCTGCCCGAGATAGGCGCCGAGGCTCGCACCGGAGAAGGCACCCGCCAGAATGCCGATCAGCGTGATGCCGATCTGGACCGTGGACAGGAAGCGGCCGGGCTCCGCCCCGAGGGCGAGCGCTGCCTTCGCGCCCTTGTGGCCATTGTCCGCCTTGTGGCGCAGCCGCGCCGGGCGGGCCGAGACGATGGACAGTTCCGCGGCAGCAAGAACAGCGTTCAGGAGAACGAGGAAAAGGACTATCAAAATTTCGATGATGGGCATGGCGGGAAAATCGGACCCTTCCGTCCCCCCCTCCATAGCACAGCCGCGCCGCAATGGGCGAGGCCGTGTGGTATTTTCGCGAAGCCGCGCGGCTTTATCGCGGCGGGCGTGCGACCGGCCGGCCCGCCGCAGACATTGTGCTTTTGCCGGGAGCGACCTAGACAACCTCAGCACAGCACACAGGCAGGCCATGTCTTTCAATACGTTCGGCCATATGTTTCGGGTCACGACCTTCGGCGAAAGCCACGGCGCCGCCATCGGCTGCGTGGTGGACGGTTGCCCGCCGGGTCTTCGCTTCGCGGTGGAGGACATCCAGGCCGCGCTCGATCGGCGCCGGCCCGGCCAGTCGCGCTTCACCACCCAGCGGCGCGAGCCGGACCAGGTGCGGATCCTCTCCGGCACGCTGGACCATCCCGAGGGCGGGCTCGTGACCACCGGCACCCCGGTGGCCATGCTGATCGAGAATGTGGACCAGCGCTCGAAGGATTATTCCGACATCGCCGGAAGCTATCGGCCGGGCCATGCGGATTTCACCTACGATATCAAATACGGCATCCGCGACCACCGCGGCGGCGGCCGCTCCTCGGCGCGCGAGACCGCGACGCGGGTGGCGGCCGGTGCGCTCGCAGCCAAGGTGCTGCCGCAGACGAATGTGCGCGCCGCTCTCGTGCGCATCGGCGAGATCGAGATCGACCGGACCCGCTGGGACTGGGCCCAGGTGCATGAAAATCCCTTCTTCTGCCCCGATGCCGGCACCGTGCCCCTGTGGACCGACTATCTCGACGCCATCCGCAAGCGCGGCTCGTCCGTCGGCGCGGTGGTGGAAGTGGTGGCGGAAGGCGTTCCGGCCGGCCTCGGCGCCCCCCTCTATGCCAAGCTCGACGCCGATCTGGCCGCCGCCTTCATGGGCATCAATGCGGTCAAGGGCGTGGAGATCGGCGAGGGCTTCCACGCCGCTCGCCTCACCGGGGAAGAGAATGCCGACGAGATGCGGCTCGGCAATGAGGGCCACCCGGCCTTTCTGTCGAACCATGCCGGCGGCATTCTCGGCGGAATTTCCACCGGCGCGCCCATTGTCGCGCGGTTTGCGGTGAAGCCCACCTCCTCCATCCTCACCCCGCGCCGCACCGTGGACAAGTTCGGCGCCGAGACCGACCTCGTCACCAAGGGCCGGCACGACCCGTGCGTCGGCATCCGCGCCGTGCCGGTCGGGCAAGCCATGATGTTATGCGTGCTGGCGGACCATCTGCTGCGCCATCGCGGACAGGTGGGCGCGCCACCCGCATGGCCGTTCCCACGGGCATGATTTCAGCGAGAGTGAATTTTCATAAATTTCATTGTCACTGAAAATAAGGGCTGCTAGCGTCCCGGCATGAAGCTCGCGGAATGGCTCGAAAGCACCGGGACCAAGCGCAGCGCCTTTGCCAGGCAGGTCGGGCTTTCGCCCGCCAGCGTGACGGCGCTGTGCAATGACGCGCGCGCGTGGATCTCCCGCGAAACCGCCGAGCGGATCGCCGAGGCCACGGGCCACGCCGTCACGCCCAACGACTTTCTCGGCCTGCCCGCGCCCCGCATCCGAGGTTTGCCCGTGACCGATTCCGTTCAATACCGCGTTCAGCTTGCCATCGAAGCCATCGCCCGTGGCGAGATGGTCGTGGTCACCGACGACGACGACCGCGAGAACGAGGGCGATCTCATCCTCGCCGCCTCCCTCGCCACGCCCGAGAAGATGGCTTTCGTCATCCGCAACACCTCGGGCATCGTCTGCACGCCCGTGCCTTCCTCGGAGGCCAAGCGCCTGCGCCTGGAACCCATGGTGGCAAACAATGATGCCCCCATGGGCACCGCCTTCACGGTATCCATCGACGTACGGCATGGCACCACCACCGGCATTTCGGCCGAGGAGCGCACCAACACCGTGCGCGCGCTCGCCAATCCCAACATGGGCGCTGGCGATTTCGTGCGTCCCGGCCACGTCTTCCCGCTGATCGCCAAGGATGGCGGCGTGCTCATGCGCTCGGGCCACACCGAAGCGGCGGTGGATCTGTGCCGCCTCGCCGGCCTGCCGCCCATCGGCGTGATCGCCGAATTGGTGAATGACGACGGCACGGTCCAGCGCGGACCCCAGGTGACCGCATTTGCGGAAAAGCACGACCTGCACCGCATTTCCGTCGCCGACCTCATCGCCTATCGCCAGGCGCGCGAAAAGCTGGTCAGCCGCTCGGCCGAATTCCCGGTGCCCACCAGTGTGGGCGAACTGCAAGGCTATTCCTTCGTCACCCCGTTCGATGCGGTCAACCATCTGGCGCTGGTCTACGGCCGCATCGGTGATGGCGAGACATCAAGGCGGAGGGTCGGGGGGTCCTCGTCTATCTGCGCGACGGCACGGCCGGTGTTCCGCCCACTGCCATGGGGCCGGGTGAAAAGACGCCGAGCGAGCTGGAGCGTGATCGCCACTGGCGCGAGGTCGGCCTTGGCGCGCAGATCCTGCGCGATCTCGGCATCGTCTCCATCCGCCTGCTGGCCTCGAAGGCCCGCACCTATGTGGGGCTTGCCGGCTTCGGCATCGAGATCGTCGAGACCGAGCACCTGGAAAGCTGAGTTCCCTGACCCCTAGGTGAGCCGCCGCGGCGAAGGCGGCGGCTCACCTCTTTTGCAGCGCGCCGGTTGGTGGCAGCATGCGTCGATCCTTTCGTCGCGGCCGATACCTCCCGGAGGCGCCATGACACCGTGGATTTTGTGCTTCGGCGCTCGCTTTTTTCTTTGGTTGCAGGGCTTTGCTCTCCTGGCGCTCGTCACCGCACCCGCCGGGGCAGCCGACCTGCCGGTCGACGTTCAGCTTGTGCTCGCCGTTGACGTCTCCTTTTCCATGGATCCGGAAGAACAGGCGCTCCAGCGCGAGGGTTATGCGGACGCACTTGTGTCGGCGGAATTTCTTGACGCCCTGCGGCTCGGACCGAACGGCCGCATCGCGGTCGCCTATGTGGAATGGGCGGGGGAGCACGAGCAGAAGGTGGTTCTCCCCTGGCAGGTGATAGACGGCCCCCAAACCGCGCGGACCGTCTCCGACGCCATTCGCGCCGCTCCGCTGCGGCGGGTCTACCGAACCTCGATTTCCAGCGGGCTGATATTCTCGGCAAACCTGTTCCAGGGCAGCGGCTTTCGGGCCCTGCGCAAGGTCATCGACGTCTCCGGCGACGGCGTGAACAACCAGGGCATGCCCGTGGAGCGGGCGCGCGATCAGGTGGTCAGCCGCGGCATCACCATTAACGGCTTGCCATTGCTGCTGAAACGGGCTGGAACCTCGATCCTCGATATCGCCGATCTCGATCTATATTATGAGGATTGCGTGATCGGCGGCCCCGGCGCGTTTGTCATTCCGGTGCGGGAACAGGGCGAATTCGCCCGCGCGATCAAGACCAAGCTGGTGCTGGAGGTGGCGGGGATCGAACCGCCCGCGCCCCGCTTGCCGCTCATCAAGGTGGTGCAGCCGGCCCGCGTCTCCTGCCTCATCGGCGAGCGGCTGTGGCAGGAGCATTGGAACAATTGATCCTGCCGAAAAGCTGCACCCCGCCCCCGGCCGGCGGAAAATGTTTCACGTGAAACAATGACTTGGCTCGGACGAACAGCGGTTTACTGACGCTTTCCCGCGGCTTGGCGCCGGACCACACCGCCATTTCGGGCGAAGGTTCGGCCAACATTTCGGCGACGCCCGGATTCGGTCCTACCGAAAGAACACGCCCACCAGTTCCACATGGGGCGAATAGCGGAACTGGTCCACCGGCGTCACCGACCGCAAGGCGAAGCCGCCTTCGGCGAGGATGCGGGCATCGCGGGCGAAGGTGAGCGCGCTGCACGAGACATAGGCCAGGCGGGCAATCTTGGAGCGGGCGAGTTCGCGGGACTGGGCCTCCGCCCCCTGGCGCGGCGGGTCGATGACCACCGCGTCGAAGCGGGCCAGTTCCTCCGCCACCAGGGGCCGGCGGAACAGGTCGCGCACCTCGCCTTCCACGCCCTTGAGGCGGGCGGTGGCCTTCGCGGCGCGCTGGAGGGCCGCGACCGCCGGGGCGTTGCTCTCATAGGCGCTCACGCGGGCGGTCTGGGCGAGGCGCAGCGCGAAGGTGCCGACGCCGCAGAACAGGTCGGCGACGCGCTTTGCCCCCTCGACCGCGCCGAGCGCGAGCGCAGCCAGCGTCTCTTCGCCCATCTGGGTCGCCTGGAGGAAGGAGGCCGGCGGCAGCTCGACCCGCGCGAGCCCCATGGTCAGCACCGGCGCGATGCGCTGGAGCACCAATTCCCCATGCCGGGTCAGGCGCGCGAGATCGAAGGTTTCAGCCAGCGCGCCAAGTTCCACCATCAGGTCCGGCGGCAGCGGGCCGGAGCCGCGCACGTCGAGATCAAGCCCGGTCTCGGTGGCGGTGACATGCAGGTCCAGCGGCTTCTTCAGGGGCGCGAGCGCATCGGCCACCGCCTGGGCGGCCGCAAGCGCGCGGGCAAGGCCCGGCGCCAGCACCGGGCATTCGCGCAGCGCCACCATGGCGTGGGACTTGCGCTCGGCGAAGCCCACAACGGTGCGCGCGCCATATTGGCGGGCATGGAAGATCGCCCGGCGCCGGCCGGCGCCATGGGCGTCGACGAGATCGCCCACGGGCGCAGCGATTCCCTCGCGCGCCAGCGCCTCCACCACCAGGGCGCGCTTCCACGCCTGATAGGGCGCGGCCTGCCAATGTTGGAGCAGGCACCCGCCGCACACGCCGAAATGAGTGCACACCGGCACCGCCCGGTCGGGGCTGGCGGAAACGATGGTTTCCACCTTCAGCCGGTCCTTGTCGCGCACGCCAGCGACGGTTTCCCCCGGCAAGGCGTAAGCGGCGAACAGCGGGCCGTCCGGCGTCTCGGCGATGGCATCCCCCTGGGCGCCCATGCGGGCGATGACGGCTTGCATCATGGCTTCACCGCCCCGATCAGAAATTCGTGATTGCCGTCGCCGCCGGTGATGGGCGAGGGAATGAGGCCCACGACGTGCCAGCCCAGCGCCTCGACGCTCTCGCGGACGCGCGCGCAAACGGCGGCATGGACGGCCGCATCGCGCACGATGCCCTTGCGCACATGGGCCGGGCCGGCCTCGAACTGCGGCTTCACCAGCGCCGCGAGGCGCGCGCCGGGCGCGGCCAAAGCCAGCGCCGCCGGCAGCACCAGAGCGAGCGAGATGAAGCTGACGTCGACCACCACCAGATCCACGGGCTCTGGCACCTTTTCGCGGTCCAGGCTGCGGGCATCGGTGCCTTCCAGCAGCACCACGTCGGAATGGCCACGCAGGCGGGCGTGGAACTGGTCGTGTCCCACGTCCACGGCATAGACGCGCTTTGCGCCGCGCCGCAGCAGCACATCCGTGAAGCCGCCGGTGGAGGCGCCCACATCCAGCGCCACGCATCCGGCGGGATCGATGGCGAAGGCTTCCAGCGCCGCTTCCAGCTTCAGCCCGCCGCGCGACACGAAGGGGTGAAGGTCCCGCGCCTCGATGGCCGCATCCTCGGCGACCTCGTCGGAGGGCTTGGCGACCAGCTTGCCATCGGCATGCACCTGCCCCGCCAAAATGGCGGCCTGCGCGCGCGCCCGGCTGTCGAACAGGCCGCGCGCCACCAGAAGCTTGTCGATGCGCTGCCGCGCCATGACCCACACCCACCGTAATAAGGAACCGCACGCGCGCCAAAGGGACCGCACGCCACGAGGACAGCGCACCAAGGGAACCGCGCCCGCCTTAAGCCAGCCGCGCAAATCTGATCGCGCGCGGCCGGCCGGTCGTGATATGCGATGGCTGGGGGAGAGGCAAACGGCAAGCGACGGAGCGGGCGGCCTTTATGGGACGTGCGGCTGCCTGATGGGAGAATGTATGCGTATCGCCCTCGCAGCCTGCTGCGCCCTGGTGCTTGCCGCGGTGCCCATCGGGGCCGGCGTTGCACACGCCAACAGCTCCCAGGCGGGCACCGGCAAATCCAGTTCCGGCAAATCCAGTTCCGGCAAATCCAGTTCCGCCAAATCCACTTCCGGCAAATCCAGCGCGTCCAAAGGCGCCTCCAAGACCCAGATGCCCGCCGATACGCGCGTGTGGAGCCTGGTGCGCGGGGACGACACCTATGTGCTGCGTTTCGGCCAGCCCCGCGCCACCGATCCGGCGTTCGCCGCCACCTGCCAGCCCTCCGCGCAATTGCTTCAGATCGCGCTGGAAGTGAATTCCACCAAGATCCGCTCCGGCGACGGGGTCGCGCTGTCGCTCTCCAGTGGCAAGCGGCATCTGGAACTGGCGGCGAGCGCGTTTCTCGGCTCCAGCGACGGCCTTTTGGTGGTGGAGGCGGCGGTGAGCCTGGAGCCGCGCGTGTTCGATATTTTCCGCGACGGGGACACCCTCACCATCCGCCTCGCGGGCCAGACGCAGACGCTGCCGCTGGCGGGCGCCCGGACCCGGCTTCAGGATTTCGAGCGCGCGTGCCTTACCTCGCGGTAACAGACAACCGAAATTCACCACGTCGGCACGCTTCCGGCCCCGCCGGCTTCCCCTTTTCCGGCGGACAGTTATGATCCCGCGCCATTTTGTGAGGAATTGAGCATGTATCGTAAGGTCCTCGCGCTCGCGCTTCTCGCCGCCTCCGCGATGCCCGCGGCAGCCCAGGTGAAGATGCAATGGGCCAGCAGCAACAGCGATACCGGGGCGACGCTGACCTTCGGTGTGCCGGAGACGGACGAAGCGATCATCAGCTTCACCTGCGACAAGGGCAAGGACATGGTCCTCGTCAGCTCCTACATCGGCTCCAAGGGGCTGAAGGCGGAAGAGGCCGCGCGCATCGTGCTGAGCGCCGGCAAGGTGAAGAAGGAACTGGCCGGCCGCGCGGTCGCCAATGAGGAAAACGGCGCCGTGGACGTGGAAGCCGGCGCCAAGATGGCCGACGTCAAGGCCCTGCTGGCTGGCGGCAAGCTCCTGACGGTCGAGACCAAGGGCGTCAAGCAGCAGGTGGCCCTGGCCGGCGCGCCGGAGGCCTTCGGCGGGTTCGAAAGCGCCTGCAAGACGAATTGAGGGCAATCGCGCGCGGAGGCGGCGCGGCGAACATAAGGCCCGGCCGGTTCAGGCCCGCCGGGTCAAACCGATGCGGTCGGCGCGTTGCAGCACCGAAAGCACCTTCGCCACGATGCCGTCGGCGTCGAGCCCGGCCTGGGCTATCTGCCGGGACGGCGTTTCCTGGTCGATATAGATGTCCGGCAGCACCATGGCGCGCAGCTTCAGGCCGCGATCCAGCGCCCCGGCATCGCTCAGGAACTGCATGACCTGGCTGCCGAAACCGCCGATGGAGCCCTCCTCCACCGTGATCAGCGCCTCATGCTCACGGGCGAGGCGGCCGATCAGGTCCTGGTCGATGGGCTTGGCGAAGCGCGCGTCGGCGACGCTCGCGGAAATGCCAAGGTCCGCCAGCCGCTCCGCCGCCGCAAGGCAGGCCGAAACCCGTGTGCCGAGGCCGACCAGCGCCACGTCCGTGCCCTCGCGCAGCAGGCGGCCACGGCCGATGGGCAGCACCTCGCCCCGCTCCGGCCGCTCCACGCCCACGCCCTCGCCGCGCGGGAAGCGGATCGCGCTCGGCCCCTCGTCGAACGCGACCGCAGTGGCGATCATATGGGTCAGCTCGGCCTCGTCGGAGGGGGCCATGATGGTGAAGCCCGGCAGGCAGCCGAGGAATGCGAGGTCGTAGGCGCCCGCGTGCGTCGCGCCGTCCGCGCCCACGAGACCGGCCCGGTCGATGGCGAAGCGCACCGGCAGGCCCTGGAGCGCGACGTCGTGCACCACCTGGTCATAGGCCCGCTGGAGGAAGGTGGAATAAAGCGCGCAGAACGGCTTGTAGCCTTCCGCCGCGAGCCCGGCGGCGAATGTCACCGCATGCTGCTCGGCGATCGCCACATCGAACGTGCGGTTCGGGAACGCCTGGCCGAACAGATCGAGACCGGTACCGCTCGGCATGGCGGCGGTGATCGCCACCACCTTGTCGTCGTGCCGCGCCTCGCTGATCAGGCTCTCGGCGAACACGCGCGTATAGGTCGGCGCATTGGACTTGGCCTTGACCTGCGCCCCGGTGACGACGTCGAACTTCACCACGCCATGATATTTGTCGGCGGAGGCTTCCGCGGGCGCGTAGCCCTTGCCCTTCTGGGTCACCACATGGACCAGGATCGGCCCGGTCTTAGCGTCGCGCACATTGCGCAGCACCGGAAGCAAATGCTCGAAATTATGGCCGTCGATGGGGCCCACGTAATAGAAGCCCATCTCCTCGAACAGCGTGCCGCCGGTCCAGAAGCCGCGCGCGAACTCCTCCGCCCGCTGGGCGCCGCGCTCGACGAATTTCGGCATGTGGCCGGCGAGCTGCTTGCCGATCTCGCGCAGCGACAGATAGGTGCGGCCGGAAATGAGCCGCGCCAGATAGGCCGACATTGCGCCCGTGGGCGGGGCGATCGACATGTCGTTATCGTTGAGGATGACGATCAGCCGGCTGTCCATGGCGCCGGCATTGTTCATGGCCTCATAGGCCATGCCCGCCGACATGGCGCCGTCGCCGATGACGCAGACGATGTTGCGCTCCTCGCCCGAGAGGTCGCGCGCCACCGCCATGCCGAGGCCGGCGGAAATCGAGGTGGAGGAATGGGCCGCGCCGAATGGGTCGTACACGCTCTCGGCGCGCTGGGTGAAGCCGGAGAGGCCCCCGCCCTGGCGCAGCGTGCGGATGCGGTCGCGCCGCTCGGTGAGGATCTTGTGGGGATAGCATTGATGCCCCACGTCCCAGATCAGGCGGTCGTGCGGGGTATCGAAAACGTGATGCAACGCGACCGACAATTCCACCACGCCGAGACCCGCGCCGAGATGCCCGCCGGTGACGGAGACCGCGTCGATGGTTTCGAGCCGCAGTTCATCGGCGAGCTGCGGCAGCTTTTCGTCCGGCAGGCGTCGCACATCAGCGGGGCTGCGCACCGTATCGAGAAGCGGGGTCTTGGAAGCGGTCACGGAACACTCCGCACATGCCGGGTTCGCCGGCCCTGTTAATCTGCCGGGATCGCCGGCCCTGTTAGTCCGCCGGCAGCGCCGGCCCTGTTCCTTCGCCGGCATCGCCGGCCCATCATCCGCCGGTACCGCCGGTCCCAGCATCGACCCGAGCGGCTGAGCCGGGGATCGCTCCCGGCGTGTCCGGGCCAAAAAGCCTTACACATACAAATGGGCATGTGCAACGCACACGGCCAGAGCCGTTAACCATAGATGCGAGGGGCGGCGCGTTCCTGACGTGCGGCTAAGGCCGCCCGTCCCGCCGTGGCCCGGTGGGCGCCCGGGGTCCGTCCAGCAGGCCGGCGAGCTTGCCCGCGCGGATCATGAAGCGATGCATATCGAGGGTTGCCAGCGCCAGCAGGCAGCCGCCCGCCAGGCGCAGGGCGTCCTTCATCATCTGGGGCTGGCGTCCGTATTTGCGGCGGACATAGAGTTCCGAGCGCTTCTTGTAGCGGTTGATGGCGAAGGTGGCGCTCCAGGACGGGGGGCTGGATTTCCCGCCGCTGTGGGACACCTGCGCCAGCGGCACCACAATGATGGGCAGGTCGCGCGCCAGCGCCCGCAAGGCGAGGTCGTCATCCTCGTGATAGAGGAAAATCTGTTCGTCGAACCCGCCGAGCGCGAGGAATTCGGCCCGCTTCATGAGGAAGGCGGCGCCGTGCACGAAGCGGGTGCAATAATCGCCGGCAATCTCTTCCGCCTTGAGCCTTGCCGCGCGCGGCACCGGTTCGAGGATCGAGCCCTCCTTGCGCATGGGCCGGCCGGTGTCGCTGAGGATCGAGGGCATGAGGATCGCCGGGCCATAGGCGCGTTCGGCGGCGATCAGCAGATCGAGCGCGCCCGGCGCCAGGGCCGCGTCGGGATTGAGGAAGAACACATATTCGCCCCGCGCCGCCCGCGCGCCTTCATTGCAGGCGGTGCCGAAGCCGAGGTTGCGCGGCAAGGCGATCAGCCGGGCGGGCCGCGCGAGGCCGTCCATGAAGCCGGTGCCCTGCGGGCTCGCATTGTCCACCACGATCACCTCGCACCCCTCGGGCACGGAGGCGATGGCGCGGCCGATCACCGCCCCGCTGTTGTAGGAAACCAGGATCACGCTCACCGGCGGCGCGGCCGGGGCTTCGGTGGCCGTGGCCTCCGGGTTGGTGGCCTCAGTCTCGTTCGGGGTCATCATTCCTCCGCGCGGCGCTTGCCGCTTGGTGGTAGCACCCCGCCGCGCCGCGCCACAACGCGCCGTCCCCGGCCTATGGCGGCGCGGGGCCTTTCATCGTGCGCCGCGCTCCGATAGAAGGCCATCGACCATGGCCGCGCACGAACCAGACCAGATGCTCCGCCGCCACTTCTTCTTCGTGGCGGGCTTCGATCCCATGAGCGCGGAAGGCCATCACAAGGTCTTCACCCGCGAGCTCGCCCGATTCGCCAAGGTCTGGAGCGTGGAGACCGGCTGCGATCCCGTCCCCGAAGCCACCCCGACGGGCGCCGCGTGGAATACCCACGCGAGCGGCCCCGGCTGGACCACCCGCACGCGCTTCGAATTGCTCGCCTGGGACGAATTCGTGCGCGCCGACATGGCGCGCAGCCGCTGGTCGCACATTCTCGGCACGACCCGGGCGCTGGCCGACATGATCGCGAGCGGCACGGTGGTGCGCTATTTCCGCCTCAGCCACCGCTACGGCATCTTCTTCGTGCTCACTTATGTGGTGCTGCTGGCGATCGCCGCCGCAGCGCTCGCCGCCGGCTATGGCGCGGCCCATTTTGCCGCCGCGCCGCTCGGCCTTATCCCGGCGCTGCTGCTCGGCGCGGTGGCGGCGGCCGGCATGTCGCCGCCTTCGCGACCCGGGTGCGCGAGGTGGCGCGGCAGGGCGGCGTGGACGAAATCGTCATTGCCGGCCACAGCCTCGGCGCCATGCATGTGGTGAGCCTGGTGGCGCAGGTGCTGGCGCGCGAGCCGAAATTCGGCACGCGGATCCCGATCCGCCTGCTCACGCTTGGCTCCACCACGGCGAAATTCGCCTTGCATCCCGCCGGCACCCGCCTGCGGGCGGCCGCGCGCAAGGTGCATGCCGCCCCGGCGGTGGGCTGGGCGGAATTCCAGGCGCGCGACGACATCGTCAGCTTCTACAAGGTCAATCCGGTCACGCTCGGCCATGCCGGCAATGCGGACGGGCGGCGCCGGCCGTTCGTGCGGCAGATCACCATTCGCGGCCTGCTCACCCCCAAGACCTATGCCCGCTTCCGCTTCGACGTGATGCGCCTGCACTGCCAGTTCTTCCTCGCGAACGACCGCAAGGCGCCATACGATTTCTACGCCTTCATCTGCGCGCCCGTGACCTTCGACGAGATGGTGCGCCAGATCGACGGGCCGATGGCGATCTTCGCGCCCGACGGCGCGCTGATCCCCCTCGCCTATCGGCAGGCCACCGCAGTGGGCGGCGCGGCCGACACCTCCGCCGCCACCGCGGCCGCAAAACCCGCCGCGCCCTCGACGGCCCGTGTCAAAGCCGGCGGCACACGGCAAAATCCCAAGAGACGGCAAAATCCCAAGAGCAGGAGAAGGACGCGCCCATGAGCACGCTCGCCATCGCGAAACTGGCCTGGGCGCTCGGCGTCATCGCCTGGTACGTCATCCGCATGCCGTTCGAGCGCAAGGCGCGGAAGGCCAGGGTGGCGGACCGGCGCCACCGCACCACGCGGGAAATGGTGCTGCTGTCCATCTCCACGCTCGGGCTCGGCATTATTCCGGCGCTCTATGCGGCAACCGGCTTTCCCCGCGCGCTCGGCTATGCCACCTCCCCGCTTCAGGTGGCGGCCGGCGTTGTCGTGTTCGCAGTTTCGCTCTGGCTGTTCTGGCGCACCCATCGCGATCTCGGCCGCAACTGGTCGGTGACGCTGGAGATCAAGGACGCGCACCAGCTCGTCACCTCGGGCGTCTATGCCCGTGTGCGGCATCCCATGTATTCGGCCTTCTTCCTGTGGGCGGTGGCGCAGGCCCTGCTGCTGCCGAATCTGGTGGCCGGCCTGTCCGGCCTGGTGGGGTTCGGCATCCTGTTCGCCTTCCGCGTCGGGCAGGAAGAGGCGATGATGCGCGAGACGTTCGGCGCGCAGTATGACGCCTATTGCGCCCGCACCCGGCGCATCATTCCCGGCATTTACTGACGGCTGATACCTACGGGCGATGCCGTGAGCGAGAGCCGCGGCACGAAGCGCGAACACCGGCGCGCCTGTGGACAAGTGTGATTCGTCCCCGCTCCGTTCCCGCCCTGTCTCCCGCGCGATCGCCAGGTGTCCCAGAACGGGACACCTGCGCGCCAAACATCAGGCCGGATCGAGCGGGGCGGTGCCGGTGGGGCGCCCGTCGGCATCGCGGGTAATGGTCTCCACCCGCGCTTCGGCCTCGCGCAGCACCGCCTCGCAGCGCGCCTTGAGGGCTTCGCCGCGTTCATAGATGGCGATGGATTCCTCAAGCGGGACATCGCCGCGCTCAAGCCGCTGCACGATTGCCTCAAGTTCCGCCAGCGCCGCCTCGAAGCTGAGGGTCGCCACAGGCGCCGGTGCCTTGGCCTCCGGTGCTTTGGCCTTGGGCTTGGCGCTCTCGATGTTTCCGGCCTCTGCCATGGCGTGTCCTTTGCGCGGGGCGGCGCTGCGCCCGTGATTCTGTCTCGCTGGCGAGCTTACAGCAGTCCCTTGCCCACCTTAAGGCAGGGCTGCGCGCGGGCGGGGTGGTCGCGGACGCGCCCGTTTGCTAGAAGCCGCGCGAAACGATCCGGACGTGACCCATGCCCCCCGTGGCTGCCGCCGGCTCTATCTGACGGTCGACGCCGACGGGCAGGAATTGTGCCTGCGACCGGATCTCACCATTCCCGTGGCGCGCGAGGTCCTGGCCTCCGGCGCCACGCTGCCGATGGCGGTGAGCTATCTCGGCCCGGTATTCCGCTTCCGGGGCGAAAGCTCCGGCGAGTTTCGTCAGGCGGGGGTCGAATCCTTCGGGCGGCGAGACACCGAAGCAGCCGATGCGGACATTCTGGCCCTGGGGCTGGAGACCTGCGCCATTTATACCCTGCCGAACCCGGTGATCCGGCTCGGCGATGTCGGCCTGTTCGCGGCGCTGCTGGACAGCCTGCCGCTGGCTCCGGCCTGGCGGCGCCGACTGCTGAAGGATTTCGGCCAGGGCCGGCTCGCCGACCTGTCGCGCCTGAACACCCAGCGCAGCGCCAACGGGGCCTCGGCCCACAGCGGCGTCCTGGCGGCATTGGCCGGCAGTGATCCGGATGGCGCGCGGGCTCTGGTGACCGACCTGCTGTCGATTGCCGGCATCACCACCGTGGGCGGGCGCAGCGTGGCGGAGATCGCCGCCCGGTTCCTGGAGCAGTCGGCGCTGGATGCCGGAAACGGCCTGTCGGCTGAAACCACCCTGGTCCTCGCCCGCTATCTGGCCATCGCGGGAGATCCGGACGACGCCTCGGCGCACCTGCGGGCGCTGGCCAAGGATGCGCAGCTGGATTTGTCGGCCGCGCTCGATCTGTTCGACCGGCGCAGCGGCTTCTTCACCACGCACGGCATCGCGCTGGCGGACGTGCAGTTCTCAACCGCCTTCGGACGTCCCATGGATTATTACAGCGGCATGGTGTTCGAGCTGCATGACCCCGAGGGGCGGGTGGACGGTCCGCTGGTTGCCGGCGGGCGGTATGATCCCCTGCTCAGCCGCCTCGGCGCCACCGGCACGGTGCCGGCGGTGGGCCTGGCCGCCTGGGTGGAACGCCTGTCCGATGTGGAGGGCAGCCGATGAGCGCGCGTCTGATTCTGGCCGTTCCCTCCAAGGGCCGGCTACAGGAAAATGTGCAGGACTTCTTCGGCCGCGCCGGCATGCCGCTGGTGCAGGCGCGCGGCGCGCGCGACTATCGCGGCGCCCTCGGCGGGGTGGACGACGTGGAGGTCGCCTATCTCTCCGCCTCGGAGATTGCCGCCGCCCTTGCCTCCGGTGCGGCCCATGTGGGCGTCACCGGCGAGGATCTGGTGCGCGAGAATATCCCGCAGGCGGAAACCCGCGTGACGCTGCTGGAGAAGCTGAGATTCGGCTTTGCCAATGTGGTGGTGGCGGTGCCCCAGGCCTGGATCGACGTGCGCTGCATGGACGATCTCGATGACGTGGCCAGCCATTTCCATGGACGCACCGGCCGGCGCATCCGGGTTGCCACCAAATATGTGAACCTGACCCGCAGCTTCTTCGCCCGGCACGGCATCGTCGATTATCGCATCGTCGAAAGCGCCGGTGCCACCGAGGGCACGCCGGCCGCCGGCAGCGCGGAACTGATCGTCGACATCACCACCACCGGCGCCACCTTGGCGGCGAACGGGCTGAAGGTGGTGGATGACGGCATCATCCTGCGCTCGGAAGCCAATCTGGTGGCCTCGCTGACCGCCCCCTGGACCACCGGCGCCCGCGCGGCCGCCCGCGCCATGTTCGACCGCATGGCGGCGGAAAAGCGCGCCCGCACCATGCGCGAGGTGAAGACCCGCTTCCAGCAGTGCGACGCCGACCTGGTGGAGAAGGCGGTGGCCGAGTTTCGCTGCGTGGCGCCGTTCGGCGGGCCGACCTCCTCGGGCATGCTGACGCTGCATTGTCCGCCGGACACGCTGCATGGCCTCGCCACCTTCCTGCGCACCCAGGGCGCGAGCATGGTGACGGTGGGACCGCTGGAATATGTGTTCGCCTCCGACAACCCGCTCTATGAGGCCCTGGACGCCCGGCTCTCCGGGCGCTGAGGGCGGGCGCGCGGCAGATCCCTTGCGCGCCTTCACGCCGGGCGGGATGCCTGCGCCCGGCATTTGGCGCAGGCGGATCCGAGCGCGTGGTCTCGTGAGCCGGGAGTCGATCCCCGACGCAAATTGATACAATTTGCCCCGCTCGCGCTCTAATGTGCGTGCGGCGCGGGGATGACCGCGCCCGAAATAGTCCTGCGTCCCGTGGTATCCGGAGTGATCGATGCGTGAAGCTGAACCGCGTCCTGTCCGTCTGGCCGACTATCGTCCGCCCGACTGGCTGGTGGACACCGTTGATCTCGATATCTCCCTGCACCCGACCGCAACCCGCGTGGTCTCCCGCCTCGCCCTGCGACGCAATCCCAAGGGGCGCGCCGATGCGCCGGTGGCGCTGGATGGCGATGGCCTGAGCCTGGTGCGGCTGGCGGCGGACGGCGTGCCGCTGGCCGGCGGCGCGTTCGAGGCGACGCCCAATTCCCTGCTGCTGGCCGCCCCGCCCGCCGACCGCTTCGTGCTGGAGGTGGAGACCCTGGTGGACCCCACGGCCAATACGCAACTCATGGGCCTGTACCGCACCAGCGGAACCTATTGCACCCAGTGCGAACCCGAGGGCTTCCGCCGCATCACCTATTTTCCCGATCGCTCGGATGTGCTGGCGATCTACACCACCCGCATCGAGGCGGACCGGGACGAGGCGCCGGTTCTCCTGGGCAATGGCAATCTGGAGAAGAGCGGCCCGGTGCCGAACTCCAACCGCCATTATGCCGTGTGGCACGATCCCTGGCCCAAGCCGAGCTATCTGTTCGCGCTGGTGGGCGGGCGCCTCGCCAAGGTGCCGAACCATTTCGTCACCGCCTCGGGCCGGCCGGTGGACCTCGGCATCTATGTGGAGATCGGCAAGGAGAACCGCGCCGCCTATGCCATGGACGCCCTGAAGCGCTCCATGCGCTGGGACGAGCAGGCGTTCGGACGCGAATATGATCTCGACGTGTTCAACATCGTCGCGGTGTCGGACTTCAACATGGGGGCCATGGAAAACAAGGGCCTCAATGTCTTCAACGACAAATACGTTCTGGCCACGCCCGAAACCGCCACTGACGCGGACTATGCCCATATCGAGGCGATCATCGCCCATGAGTATTTCCACAACTGGAGCGGCAATCGCATCACCTGTCGCGACTGGTTCCAGTTGTGCCTGAAGGAAGGGCTCACCGTCTTCCGCGATCAGGAATTCTCCTCCGACCAGCGCTCGCGCCCGGTGAAGCGCATCGCCGATGTCCGCCTGCTGAAGGCCCAGCAATTCACCGAGGATGCCGGCCCGCTGTCCCATCCGGTGCGCCCGGAAGTCTATCGCGAGATCAATAATTTCTACACGGCGACGGTCTATGAGAAGGGCGCCGAAGTGGTGCGGATGCTCAAGACCCTGCTGGGCGATGCCGGGTTCCGCTCCGGGATGGATCTCTATTTCACCCGCCATGACGGGCAGGCCGCCACCATCGAGGACTTCCTCGCCTGCTTCACCGACGCCACCGGCCACGACCTGACCCAGTTCGCGCTCTGGTATTCCCAGTCCGGCACGCCGCGCCTGGACGTGACCGGGAGCTATGACGCGCCGAGCCGCAGCTATCGTCTGGAGGTCACGCAGACCACCCCGCCGAGCCATGGCCAGCCGGAGAAGAAGCCGCTGGTCATCCCGCTCGCCCTCGCTTTGCTCGGGCCGGACGGCACCGCGCTGCCCCTGGTGCTGGAAGGTGGCGCCCCGCTCCCCCATGGCGTGGTGGAGATCACCAAGGCGCGCCAGAGCTTCGTCTTCACCGGGCTGGACACGCCCCCGGTGGCCTCGCTCAATCGCGGCTTCTCCGCCCCGATCAATCTCAAGACCGATCTCACCAGCGACGAGCTGGTGTTCCTGGCGGCCCATGACAGCGATCCGTTCAACCGCTTCGATGCGCTGCAGAGCCTTGCCTT
>NCEH01000109.1:30998-33888 GCA_002304505.1 Rhizobiales bacterium 32-66-11
TGCGCAGCGCCGTCGCCCACGAACTGGGTGCCGCGTTCCGCACCAGCTACACGGCGCTGGCCTCGTCCGGCACCTATACGCCCGACGCCGCCTCGGCCGGCCGCAGGGCGCTGCGCAACCTCGCCTTGGACTATCTGGCGGTGCCGGGGACGGCGGAGGGCATTGCCAGCGCCCGCAGCCAGTTCTTCGACGCCGACAATATGACCGACCGCTTCGCCGCGCTGGCCGTGCTGGCCCAGCACGATACGCCCGCGCGGGCGGAGGCGCTGGACGCCTTCCATGCCCGGTTCGAGAGCGATCCGCTGGTGATCGACAAATGGCTCAGCCTGCAGGCGCAGATCCCCGAAGCCGCGACCCTGGACCGGGTGCGGGCGCTCATGGAGATGCCGAGCTTCTCGCTCTCCAATCCCAACCGGGTGCGCGCCCTGGTCGGCGCCTTCGCCACCGCCAACCCCACCCAGTTCCACCGCCCCGACGGCGCCGGATATGGGTTCCTGGCCGATGTGGTGCTGACGCTGGACAGCCGGAATCCGCAGGTGGCCTCCCGGCTGCTGTCGGCCTTCAAGACCTGGCGGCAACTGGAACCGGTCCGCTCGGCGCTGGCCGAGCAGGCCCTGCGCCGGGTGGCCGGAACCCCCGGCCTGTCGGCCGATGTGGCCGACATCGCGCTGCGCGCCCTCGGCTGATCCCGGCACGCCCAAGGCACGCCCAAGGCGGGCCCTGGCGGGATAAAGGCGACCCACGCCAGCCGCGTGCCGGCAGATTTTCAGCCCCGCAGGCCCCGGCCTGCGGGGCTGATTGCTGCGCGTTTTGGGATAATATCTGCCGAAACTGCCGTATTATGCTTTCCGAGGGCAAGGAATAGGTTCTCCCCATCGAACGCGCCGGTCCCCCGGCGCTTCACCCAGGAGACAGTCCATGCGTTACCTCGCTCTTGCCCCCCTCGCCCTTGCTGCCGCCGTCACCTTCTCCGGCATCGCCCGTGCCGATGAGCAAGTGACCGCCGAGAACAAGGAAGCCTATGCGGTGGCCGCACAGTCGGCCTATGACGCTGCGGCGCACCGCTCTGCCGGCACCACCCAGCCGGCGCTCGGCTATGCCGCCCAGCCGCGCAACTCGGTGAATGCCATTTTCCCGGCGACCAACGAGCCGGCCAATCGCCCCCTGTCGAGCGCCGCGATCCAGGAACGCCTGGATGACCGTGCAATCGACAACAACTGATCCCATATCCGGATCATGTCTGGCGCGGCGGCGCTCGCTGCCGCGCCGGCCGCTCACGGTCTGATGGAAGGAACGGCTCGCCATGGCGCGCTTCGACGATGTGGAAGTGTTTCTGCGCGTGGTGGAGCGGGGCAGCTTCAATGGCGCCGCAGAGCAGCTCGGCCTGCCCACCACCTCCGTCAGCCGCAAGGTGAAGGCGCTGGAAGACCGGCTCGGCGTCCAACTGCTCCATCGCACCACCCGCCGGGTCTGGCCGAGCGAGGCGGGACAGGCCTATTACCAGCAGTGCGTGGATGCGATCGCCGCGCTGGACCGGGCCGATGCCACGGTGCGCGCCTTGACCCAGGAGCCGGAAGGCCCGCTCAAGGTGCATATCTCCTACGCCCCCGCCATCCTCATTCTTGAGCCGGAACTGGCCACCTTCCGCGCCCGCTATCCCAAGGTGAACTTGCACCTCACCCTCGACAATCACCCGCTCGACCTCATCGAGCACGGGTACGATGTCGGGGTGCGCAACGGTCCGGTGCGCGATTCCAGCTATCATGTGCGACGCCTGAGCCAGCAGACCCTGTTCCTCATGGCCAGTCCCGACTATCTGGACCGGGCCGGACGCCCCGGCCATCCCCGCGAACTTGAGAACCACGACCTGATTGCCGTGCGGGAAACCCCCGGCCCGCTGCGCTGGGACCTGGAGGGACCGGAGGGCGCGGTTACATTGAAGATCACCCCCCGGCTGGTCACCAATGACCCGATCATGGCGCTCCGCCAGAGCGTATCCGGCGCCGGCATCCTGCTGCTCACCCGCTGCCTCGCGCGGCAGCGGATCGCCGCCGGAGAACTGGAGCCAGTCCTGCCCCTGTGGCAGCGCCGCGCGCCCCTGGAGACCGTCGCCCTGTTTCCGGCCCGGGCAACCCTGGACCTGAAGGTCCGCGTGTTCGTGGATTTCATGGTTGAAATTCTCGGCCGCATCGACCAGGACGAGAAGCACCCCCTCCCCAAAACCCACCGCAGCATCCCGGCCTCCAGTTCCTGAGCGGCGGCGCGGCGGTATCCGAGGGCGGATATCGGTGTCGTGACCGACACGGTTCCGCCGGTCTTTCGCCCGGAAAACGTGTCCGCCGGTTGCGGGGTGCCGCGCGTGAATTCCCCACAGGCTGGGGATAACCCGGCGATGCCCGGAACACGGGGTTTTTCAGCGATGGTGCGGGTTTTTTGCGCCCTTGACTCTCCGTGACTCTAGACAGCACCCCCCCGATTCGAGTCAAATCACATCTGATTCGGAGAGATGCGGCACGTCCCTCCAAGTCGATCGAGGGCGATAGGTCAAGGGGGCGTGGCCGCTCCTGAGACCGGGACATCCGGAGGAGGGGCCGGCGATGGCACGCGCCAACGCTGCGAGCGCAGACGTGCGCGGTCAAGCCATAGGCGGCTTGGCACGATCCGTAGCACGACCCGCTTATCAACGACTCCTGGAGGCTGAGCCCTTCCTGCGTCGCATCGTCCCCGCACTGATCATCACCTTCCTGTGTGTGATCGGCGTCGGCGCGGTCGTGCAGGTGCACAGCCACCGGCAGGCCGTCGTCAACAACGCCAAGGACGACCTGGCGCTGCTGGCGCTTGCCACGGCCGAAGGGCTGGGGCAGCGCCTCGGCGGCAATATCGCCCGCAT
>NCEH01000110.1 GCA_002304505.1 Rhizobiales bacterium 32-66-11
CTGTTCCTGATCGTCGAGATGGGCGGGCCGTTCGACGGGGTGATCCAGCTCCAGCCCACGCCGCTGCTGGACGCGCTGAAATACATGCCGCAGACCAGCGCGATGATGAACTGAGCCGCACGCCGCGCGGCGCCGCCCAGATCGGGCGGCGTTCGCCGCGCCTTTGCCGCACAGCCCGGCGCAAGCGTCGCGACCCCATATGGGCGTCCAGTCAGAACAGGACGTCACAGACATGGCCATTCGTATGGGCATCGGCCTGAAACTCGGGATCACCTCCACCCTGCTGGTCCTGCTTTCAGGGGGCGTCATCGTCAGCCGTCAGATCGCCATGTCGCGGATTGAGGCGGCCGTGGCGGACGTTCATCTGCAGACGGAGATCCTCAACGAGGCAGAGAAGGTCGGCGCGCTGCTCGGCGCGATCCGCACAAGCGCCACCGAGCTGATGGTGTCGTTCACCAATATCGACAATGACACCCTGCTGAAGCAGACCCAGACGGATCTCCGCGCGGCCCAGGCCGGTCTCGACCGGCTGATGGTGCTGGAAACCCATGACGACGACCGCGAGGAATTCCGCAAGCTCAAGCGGCGGTTCGACGAGATCGGCGCCGCGGTGACGGATATTGCCCGTTCCGAGGCGGCCCAGCTCGAAGCGCTGGATGCCCGCCCGGCGATCCGCCTGCGCGCCCGCTCGGCCTTCTCGATGCTGGAGCAGGACCTCGGCAATGCAGGCAAGAGCGCGGCCGGGCAACAGGCCCAGACCCTCGACTCGCTGTTGGACCAGATCAACCTTGCCTCCTCGATCTTCGTCATCGAGGACGATCCCAAGCAGCTCACCCTGATCAAGGCCATGGAGGAGTCCGGCCTGCGGACGCTGGGCGAGATCAAGGACGCGGCCGGCGACGACGAGCGGGCGAGCGACACCCTCGCCCTCGCCCGCCAGGCGTTCGAAGCCTATGTGGCCTCGATCCGCGCCGGCATCGCCGAAATCCAGGCGCGCGAAGAGATCATCCGCCAGCGCAGCAAGCCTGCGTTCAACGTGGCGACGGCGCTGCTGAAGCATGTCACTGAGGAAAGCCGCCTCCAGTCCGAGGAGGCGGAGCAGGAATCGGTTCAGGCCCTGGACAACGGGATGACGCAGATCCTGATCTTCTCGCTCATCGCCATCGCCGCCTCGATCGCGGCGGCGGTCTATTCGGCGCTCGGCATCGCCGCCCCCATCAAGCGCATGAGCGAGGCGATGGAGGGCCTGTCCGGCGGCAATCTCTCGACCGCCATTCCCTATGCCGGGCGCGGCGACGAGGTGGGCGACCAGTCCCGTGCGCTGACCATGTTCCGCGACAGCCTTGTGGACGCCGAGCGCCAGCGCGAACGCCGGCTCGCCGAGGACCAGGCGGCGGCGGGGCGGCGCAAGGTGGAAATGCACGCGCTCGCCGATCAGTTCGAAGGCGCCATCGGCGCCGTGGTGGATACGGTTGCTTCGGCCGCGACCGAATTGCAGCAGGCGGCGGAGACCTTGAGCTCCACCGCCGAGGAAACCACGGCCCAGGCGGCCGCCGTCGCAACGGCGGCGGGCCTCGCCACCACCAATGTGCAGTCCGTCGCCTCGGCGGTGGAGGAGCTCTCCGCTTCCGCGCGGGCCATCGGCGAGCGCCTGCGCCAGTCCACGCAGATGACCGAGCGGGCGGTGACGGAAGTGGACAATACCAACGGCCAGATGGGCGAATTGCGCGCCTGCGCCGATCAGATCGGCAGCATCGTCAGCGTCATCGACACCATTGCCGGGCAGACCAATCTGCTGGCGCTGAACGCCACCATCGAATCCGCCCGGGCCGGAGAGGCGGGGCGCGGGTTCGCGGTGGTCGCGCAGGAAGTAAAGCAGCTGGCGGGGCAGACCGCCAAGGCCACCGCCGATATCTCCGAGCGCATCTCGGGCATCCAGGATTCGACCGGCGACGTGCTCGGCGCGATCACCGGCTTCAGCCGCACCATCAGCGAGCTGAACGCCGGCTCCCTCGCCATTGCCGCCGCCATGGACGAGCAGAATGCCACCACCGGCGAGGTCGCGCGCAGCATCCAGCAGGCGGCCACGGGAACCAACGAGGTGACCACCAATATCGTCGGCGTGGAGCGGGCCGCCCAGGCCTCCGCCAGCGCCGCGGTGCAGGTGCTCTCCTCCGCCACCGGCCTGTCGCAGCAGGCCGAGCTTCTGCGGGGCCAGGTGCGGACCTTCCTCACCACCGTACGCGCGGCGTGAGATGGTCCGATCGCGCGGCGCTCACCGGAGCGCGCGCGCGATCACCCGCAGCGCCTCGCCCGTCGTCTGGGCGACATTGAAGCGCATGAAGTCGTCGGCCGATTGGGCGACGCTGAAAACATTGCCCGGGGCGAGCACCACCCCGTCGTGCAGCGCCGCCCGCGCGACCTGTGCCGCGTCCCGCCCGTCCGGCAGGCGGCACCACAGAAAAAAGCCGCCGCGCGGCAGAGTCCAGGGGCGGATGCCGAGCGTCTCGAGCTGGCCGACCACCTCCCGGCGCCGCTTCGCCAGCCGGGTCCGCAGCCCGGCCAGATGCTTGCGATAGCTGCCGTCGCTCAGGGTCGCGAACACCAGCTCGGCCGCGACCGGGCTCGGCCCGCCGAAATTCGTCGCCACCTGAAGATCGATGAGGCCTTCGATCCACTCCGGCCGGGCGACGATATAGCCGCAGCGGATCGAGGCCGAGAGCGTCTTGGAGAAGCTGCCGATGCGGATCACGCGCGAAAGCCCGTCCAGCGCGGCAAGGCGGGGCGACGGCTCCGGCTCGAAATCCGCCAGGATCTCATCCTCGACGATGGTCAGGTCGTGGCCCGCGGCGAGGGTCAGGATGCGATGGGCGCTCTGGGGCGAGAGCGTCGCGCCGGTGGGATTGTGGAGCGCGGCATTGGTGAGATAGAGGCGCGGGCGATGGACGGCCAGTGCCTCGGCGAAGCGCGCGACGTCCGGCCCGGTTGGCGTATAGGGCACGCTGACGATCCGCGCCCCATGGGCGCGCAGCACCGCCTGGAAATTGAAATAGCAGGGATCGTCCACCAGCACCGTGTCGCCGGGCGTCAGCAGGAACCGGCAAAGCAGGTCCATGGCCCGCGAGCCCGACGGCGCAAGCAGGATCTGGTCCGCCCCCGCCTCGATCCCCTCGGCCGCGAACTGGCGCGCGAGCAGCCGGCGCAGGGCGAGCGATCCGCGCGTGGGGCCATAATCGGTCAACACGGGGCTGTCCGCGCGGGCGAGCGCACGGATCGCCCGGCGGATCGCGGCTTCGGGCATCCAGTCGGCCGGCAGCCAGCCGCAGCCCGGCCGCAGGATTTCCGGCGCAGCATCGAGCGATTGGCGGGACACCCACAAGGGATCAATGGCGCGGTCGAGCTGCGGCGCCACGTCCCGCAGCGCGCCCGCCGGCACGGCCCCCGCGACGTAGAAGCCGGAACCGGGACGCGAGCGGATCAGCCCTTCCGCCGCGAGCCGGTCGTACGCCTCCACGACGGTCGAGGGCGAGACTTGCATGTCGCGGGCGAACTTACGGATCGAGGGCAGTTTTTCGCCCGCCGTCAGGGCCCGGCGCGCCATGCGGCGGCGGATCTCGGCCATGACCGAAACCGTCCGCGGCGCGCCCCCGCCCTGCGGAGCGGCACCCGCCTGCGCCGGGGCGCCATCCTCCCGGCGGGCATCTTGCCGGCCCGCATCTTTCTGGCCGGCGTCGCTCGCCCCTGCGCCGTTCGCCTCATTGTTCGGCAAGTGTACGGCCTCCGTCACCCATACTGTTCGGCCCAACCGTATGGCTGTGTGGCTGTCACCGCAATCCCGGCCGCGCTATCGCGGCGGGAGAGGCGAGGGACATGATCATGCAGCGCGCGACGGACGGCTGGGGCAGCGGCCTCCTCGGCGTGATCATCTTCAGCGGCTCGCTGCCGGCCACGCGGGTGGCGGTGGGCGGATTTTCGCCCCTGTTCCTCACCTCGGCCCGCGCGGTCATCGCCGCTTTGCTCGGCGCGGCCCTGCTCGCGCTGCTGCGCCAGAAGCGCCCGGCGCGCAGCGATCTCCTGCCGCTGGCGGTGGTGGCGCTCGGGGTCGTGGTGGGATTTCCGTTGCTCACCGCTTTGGCACTCCAGCACATCACCTCGGCCCATTCGATCGTGTTCATCGGCCTCTTGCCCCTGGCCACCGCCGTATTCGGCGTGATCCGGGGCGGCGAGCGGCCGAAGCCGGCCTTCTGGCTGTTCTCGGTGGCCGGCGCCGCTTCGGTGGCGGGATTTGCTTTGGCGGGCGGAAGTTCGGCCTCGCTCGCCGGCGACCTGCTGATGGTCGCGGCGATCTTGCTCTGCGGGCTCGGCTATGCGGAAGGCGGCCGCCTCTCTCGCCGGCTCGGGGGATGGCAGGTGATCTCCTGGGCGCTCGTTCTGGCCCTGCCGGTGATGGCGATGATCGCGCTTTTCACCGTGCCGCAGGCGTGGAGCGGCATCAGCGGCCCGGCGTGGCTGGGCCTTGCCTATGTTTCGGTGTTTTCCATGCTGGTGGGCTTCGTGTTCTGGTACCGGGGCCTGGCGCTCGGCGGCATCGCCGGGGTCGGCCAGCTCCAATTGCTCCAGCCCTTCTTCGGGTTTGCGCTCGCGGCGCTGCTGCTGGGCGAGCCGGTGGCCTGGAGCATGGTGGCGGCCGCCGCCGGGGTGGTGCTCTGCGTCGCCGGTAGCCGGCGTTTCGCCTGAGGCGCGCGCGCAGAGGCCGCGCGGAACCGGGAAGGCCGCGCGCAAAAGAAAAGGGCGGCCCGAGGGCCGCCCTTTCCGTTCCGATGCCGCAGGGGGCTGCCGATCACTCGGCGGCGCCGGCCTCGGTCTCTTCCTTGGCCGCATCGCGGGCCGCGTCGCGGTCGGCCTTTTCCTTGGCTTCCAGATCCTCGCCGGTGGTCTGGTCGACCACCTTCATGGACAGGCGGGTCTTGCCGCGCTCGTCGAAGCCGACCAGCTTGACCTTGACCTTGTCGCCTTCCTTGACCACGTCCGAGGTCTTGTTGACCCGGTCCTTGGCCAGCTGGGAGATGTGGACCAGGCCGTCCTTGGACCCGAAGAAGTTCACGAAGGCGCCGAAGTCCACGACCTTCACGACCGTGCCGTCATAGATCTGGCCGACTTCCGGCTCGGAGGCGATGGACTTGATCCAATTGATCGCCGCCTTGATCGACTCGCCGTTCGCGGAGGCGATCTTGATCGTGCCGTCGTCCTCGATGTTGATCTTGGCGCCGGTCTTCTCGACGATCTCGCGGATCACCTTGCCGCCGGAACCGATCACTTCGCGGATCTTGTCCACCGGGATGTTCATCACCTCGATGCGCGGGGCATGTTCGCCGAGTTCCGAACGCGCGGAGGTCAGGGCCTTGGCCATCTCGCCGAGGATATGGGCGCGGCCTTCCTTGGCCTGGCCGAGGGCGACCTTCATGATCTCCTCGGTGATGCCGGCGATCTTGATGTCCATCTGGAGCGCGGTGACGCCGCGATCCGTGCCGGCCACCTTGAAGTCCATGTCGCCGAGGTGATCCTCGTCGCCCAGGATGTCCGAAAGAACGGCGAACTTGCCCTCTTCCAGGATCAGGCCCATGGCGATGCCGGCCACCGGACGGCGCAGGGGAACGCCCGCATCCATCAGCGAGAGCGAGGCGCCGCACACCGTCGCCATGGACGACGAGCCGTTGGATTCCAGGATCTCGGAGACCACGCGCAGGGTGTAGGGGAATTCATGCTTCGGCGGCAGCATGGGGCGGATGGCGCGCCATGCGAGCTTGCCGTGGCCGATTTCGCGGCGGCCGGGCGAACCCATGCGGCCGGCTTCACCCACCGAGAAGGGGGGGAAGTTGTAGTGCAGCAGGAAGTGCTCCTTGTAGGTGCCTTCCAGGCTGTCGATGAACTGCTCGTCCTCGCCGGTGCCCAGCGTGGCGACGACCAGCGCCTGGGTCTCGCCGCGGGTGAACAGGGCCGAGCCGTGGGCGCGCGGCAGCACGCCGACTTCGGACACGATCGGGCGCACGGTGCGCACGTCGCGGCCGTCGATGCGGATGCCGTCGTCGAGGATGGCCCAGCGCACGATCTTGGCTTCGAGCGCTTTCAGCACTTCGCCGACCTGCTGGCTGGCCGGGGCGGGCTGGCCGTCCATGGCCAGTTCCTCGAAATACTTCTTCACCTTGGACTTGGCAGCGCCGACCGCTTCATAGCGGGACTGCTTCTGCACGATCTTATAGGCGGCGCGCAGATCGGCTTCCGCGATTTCGCGGATCTTGGCTTCCAGCGCCGAATTATCGGCGGCGGCGAACGCGCGCGGCTCCTTGGCGGCCTTCTCGGCGAGGCGGATGATGGCCTCGATCACCGGCTGGAAATGGCGGTGGCCGAACATGACCGCGCCGAGCATGATTTCCTCGGGCAGCTCCTTGGCTTCCGATTCCACCATCAGCACGGCATCGCCGGTGCCGGCGACCACGAGGTCGAGCGCGCTTTCCTTCAGCTCGTCGGTGGTCGGGTTCAGCACATATTCATTGTCGATGAAGCCGACGCGGGCGCCGCCGATGGGGCCCATGAAGGGCACGCCGGAGAGCGTGAGCGCGGCCGAGGCGCCGACGATGCCGGCGATGTCCGGATCATTTTCCAGATCGTGCGCCAGCACGGTGATGACCACCTGGGTCTCGTTGCGATAGCCGTCGGCGAACAGCGGGCGGATCGGGCGGTCGATCAGGCGGGAGACCAGGGTCTCCTTTTCGCTCGGACGGCCTTCGCGCTTGAAATAGCCGCCGGGGATGCGGCCGGCCGCATAGGTCTTTTCCTGGTAATTGACCGTCAGCGGGAAGAAATCGATGCCGGGCTTCGCCTCACGGGCGGAAACGGCGGTGGCGAGAACCTTGGTGTCGCCATAGGTGACAAGAACCGCGCCATCAGCCTGGCGGGCCATCTTGCCGGTTTCGAGGATCAGGGTACGTCCACCCCAATCCAGTTCCTCGCGGTGAATATCGAACATGGAATTATCTCTCTCGTCCTTCGAAGCGGGAGAGCCATGAGCAAGACGGCCGGACGCACCGCGCGCCTGCGCTTCCCGCATCGGGAAGGCGTGCGACGGTTGCGTCCGGCGATCCTGCCATGACTTTCCCTTGAGCTTCGCTTTTGCGCGGCGGGCCCCATGCCCGACACGTCGTGCCCCGCCTCATCGGCGGTGCACCGGAGCCTGCCCCGGAAAAGGTCCGACCTTTTCGACCGCGGCAGGCTCCGCCGGCATCAGCGACGCAGGCCCAGACGCTCGATCAGCGCCTTGTAACGGGCTTCGTCCTTGCGCTTCAGATAGTCCAGAAGGCTGCGGCGGGTGGAGACCAGCTTCAGCAGGCCGCGGCGGGAATGGTTGTCCTTGTTATGGGACTTGAAGTGCTCGGTCAGGTTGGAGATGCGTTCGGACAGAATCGCAACCTGGACCTCCGGCGAACCCGTGTCGCCAGCCTTGGCACCGAAATCCTGAATGAGCGCCTGCTTGCGCTCGAGCGTGATCGACATCGGATGATCCTTTCAGTCAGAAGAAAACGAAAGGCTCCGCCTTGGCACACGGGCCGCAGCGGCGAAAACGGGCTGCGGAACTCGGTGCTGAGGGGGCCTTGCCCATTCGGCCGGGCCGGGATGTCGTCCAGCGCGGTCAAAAGGAGGGCGTGCGCAAATCCTGGAAAACTCCAGGGCTCTGCACGCGGGCACCATACACGAAAGCCCCTCAAGCGCCAGTGCTTCTTGAAACCGGCGCCGAAAGCACCGTGAGCCCCCTCCCCCCCTTGCGGGGGAGGGTTGGGGTGGGGGGTACGGCCCGCGCTCCGGCGACATGGGTGTGTGGAGAGAGACCCCCCTCCCCGCCCTCCCCCGCAAGGGGGGAGGGAGACTAACGATTGCGAGGGAGAGAGGAGACGACGATCCTCGGCGCGCCTCAGGCCAGACGGCCTCAGGCCAGAGCCCTCACGCCGTGCGGCGCAGGGCGCGGGGCATGGCGCGGGACCAGTTGAACACGCGGTGCGGGCGGATCTCGCCTTCCACCATGTCGCCGATGGCGATCAGGCTGCCCTGGCAGCTCACCGCCACATGGCCGTCGAAGATCGGCGCGTCGCGGCCGCGCAAAAACACATTCTGCCCGCAGCGCAGGCGATGGGCGTCCTGCGGCGACACCGAGAGCTGCGGCAGCTCCTCCAGCGCGCAATCCAGCGGGTCGAGCGCCTCGAACAGCGGGCCTTCCCCGGCATCGGCGCGGGCGCGCAGATCGTCGAGCGTCACCAAGTGCTCTTCCAGGAACGCCCCCACCGCCGCGCGGCGCAGCATGGAGACATGCCCGCACGTGCCGAGCATGCGGCCGAGGTCGCGGGCGATGGCGCGCACATAGGTGCCCTTGCCGCATTCCGCTTCCAGCACCGCATGGTCGGCGTCGGGCCGGGCCACGAGATCGAGCCGGTGGATCACCACCGGGCGGGCCTCCAGCACCACCTGTTCGCCCTCGCGGGCCAGATCATAGGCGCGCGCGCCGGCGATCTTCAGGGCCGAATAGGCCGGCGGCACCTGCATCACCTCGCCGCGGAACTGCTCCAGCGCGTCGAGAATATCGTCGTCGCTCGGGCGCACGTCGCTGGTGGCGACCGGCGTGCCCTCGGCATCGTCGGTATCCATCTCGGTGCCGAAGCGCACGGTGAAGCGATAGGTCTTCTGCCCGTCCATCACATAGGGCACGGTCTTGGTGGCCTCGCCGAAGGCGATCGGCAGGCAACCGGAGGCGAGCGGATCGAGCGTGCCGGCATGGCCCGCCTTCTTGGCGTTGAACAGGCGCTTCACCACCGAAACTGCCTGGGTGGAGGTCATGCCGATCGGCTTGTCCAGCAGCACCCAGCCGTCGATGTCGCGCTTGGGCAGGCGCGGGCGCTCGGGATCGTCCGGCGCGCGCGGCGTGCGGGGGCGCGGATCGGCGCTCTTATAGCGCGGGCGCTCGCCCTCGCGCGGGGCGCGGCCGCCGAATTCGCTCTGGCGCGCATCCGCGGCGCTCACCTGCGGGGTGCTCTCGCGCGGGGCGCCGGCGGCCGGCATGTCAGCCGCAGCCGGGTTCAGGTCCGCGTTGAGGTCCAGGGTTGCCACGCCGGCTTCGTCCTCGGTCCGCATCATTCGTTTTCCGTCTTGGTCTTGTCGTCGAGGGTAAAGGGCTCGTGTTCGAGATCGCGCAGCACTTCCGGCTTGCGCAGCAGCGCGTCGATGCGCGCGCCTTCCTCGAACGAAGTGTCCTTCATGAAGCGCAGGGCGGGAACCGATTTCAGCTCCACGCGGCGGCCGACCTCGGTGCGCAGCACTTTCTGGTGTGCGGCCAGCGCCTTCAGCACCGGCTGGATGTCGGCGCCGCCGAGCGGCATGACATAGCAGGTGGCGATCTTCAGGTCGGGCGACATGCGCACTTCCGGCACCGTGATGATGCGGCCGGTGAGCACCGGGTCCACCACCGCATCGCCGCGCGCAAGCACATCGGCCAGCGCGTGGCGCACCAGTTCGCCGACGCGCAGCATACGCTGGCTCGGGCCCGAGCCCGGTCCAGAACGAGTTTGAGTCTTCATTGTCGAAACCTTCTCGGCGCGCCGCTTTTCGCGGATCTTGAGCGCCATGGAAAACATGAGGCCGGCGGACTTGGACCGTCCGGCCTCGATGGCAATCATACCGGCAAACCCGGCGAACGCATGGCGTTGACGTCCCCTGAGGTCCCTCCCCCCTTGCGGGGGAGGGCTCGGGAGGGGGGTATCTCTCCACGCAGACAGCTGCCGCACGGCCGGACCGGGGTTCACCCCCCGCCCCAACCCTCCCCCACACGGGGGGAGGGAGGTCCTCGGAAAGGAGACGCCTCAGCCGGTCCTCACAGCGAGCGCTGGATGACCTCGACGCGATAGCATTCGATCACGTCGCCGGCGCGCATGTCCTGGTAATTCTCGAACGACATGCCGCATTCCTGGCCCGCGACCACCGTGTTCACGGCGTCCTTGAAGCGGTTCAGGGTGGCAAGCTTGCCTTCGTGGATCACCACATTGTCGCGGATCAGGCGCACGTGCTGGCCCCGCTCCACATTGCCGTCGGTGACGCGGCAGCCCGCGACCTTGCCCACCTTGGAGACCGCGAAGATCTCCAGGATGAGGGCATTGCCCAGCATCGTCTCGCGATTGATGGGGGCGAGCAGGCCGCTCATGGCCTTCTTCACGTCGTCCACCAGGTCGTAGATGATATTGTAATAGCGGATCTCGATGCCGGCCTGTGCGGCGGCATCGCGGGCTTCCTTGTTGGCGCGCACGTTGAAGGCGATGATCGCGGCGCCGGAGGTTTCCGCCAGCGTCACGTCGCTCTCGTTGATGCCGCCGGCGCCGGCGTGGATCACGCGGGCCTGCACCTCGTCGTTGCCGACCTTCTCCAGCGCGCCGATGATGGCTTCCACCGAGCCCGACACGTCGCCCTTGATGATGAGCGGGAATTCCTTCCGGCCGGTCGACTTGACCTGGCTCATCATCTGTTCGAGCGAGCCGCGCATGGTGGCGGAGCGCGCCGCCGCCTTCTCGCGCTTCTGGCGCTGGCGGTAATCGGTGATCTCGCGGGCGCGGGCTTCGTTCTCCACCACCGCGAGGCGGTCGCCCGCCTCCGGGGTGCCGTTGAAGCCGAGCACTTCCACCGGCACCGAGGGGCCGGCTTCGTCCACATTGGCGCCGGTGTCGTTGATGAGGGCGCGCACGCGGCCCCATTCGGCACCCGCCACCACGATCTCGCCGATGTGCAGCGTGCCGCGCTGAACCAGCACGGTGGCCACCGGGCCGCGACCGCGATCAAGCTTGGCCTCGACCACCGTTCCTTCCGCGGGGCGGGTGGGGTCGGCGGTGAGGTCGAGCAGTTCGCTCTGCAGGGCGATCAGCTCCAGCAGCTTGTCGAGATTGAGCTTCTTGGTGGCGGACACCTCGACTTCGAGGGTTTCGCCGCCGAGGCTTTCCACCTGGATCTCGTGCTGGAGCAGTTCCGAGCGCACCCGCTCGGGCTTGGCGTCCGGCTTGTCGATCTTGTTGATGGCGACGATGATCGGCACGCCCGCCGCCTTGGCGTGGGCGATGGCTTCCGCCGTCTGGGGCATCACGCCGTCGTCGGCCGCCACCACCAGCACCACGATGTCCGTCACCTTGGCGCCGCGGGCGCGCATGGCGGTGAAGGCGGCGTGGCCGGGGGTGTCGATGAAGGTGATCTTGCTGCCCGAAGGCGAAGTCACCTGATAGGCACCGATGTGCTGGGTGATGCCGCCGGCCTCGCCGGAGACCACGGCGGTCTTGCGGATTGCGTCCAGCAGCGAGGTCTTGCCGTGGTCGACATGGCCCATGATGGTCACGACGGCCGGGCGCGGCTGCAGGGATTCGGGCGCGTCGACGGTGTCGAACAGGCCTTCCTCAACATCCGATTCCGACACGCGGCGCACCGTGTGGCCGAGATCCTCGGCGATCAGCTGGGCGGTGTCGGCGTCGACCACATCCGTGATCTTCACCATCTGGCCCTGCTTCATCAGCATGCGGATCACGTCCACCGCACGCTCAGACATGCGGTTGGCGAGTTCCTGGATGGTGATGGTCTCGGGCAGGATCACCTCGCGGCTGATCTTTTCCTTGGTCTCCTGCACCCGGTGGCCGGTCATGGCCGGGGCCCTTCGGCAGCTTGGCCGGGGGCGCGGGACGCGGCGCGGCGGGGCCGCGGCGGACCGCTGCACCCTTGCGCTCTTCCTCTTCGTTCGTCTCGGTGGCGGTGGTGCCGGCGGGACGCGCGGTGAGGGGGCGGGCGGTGGTGGTGGTCGCCGGGGTGGCGGTGCCGGAGCGCGCAGCGGCGCCGCTCTGGTCCTCGCCGCCGAAGCGCTTGCGCGCTTCCTGCTCGGCGCGGCGCTTGCTTTCGTCCTCGTTGGCGCGACGGCTTTCTTCCTCGCGCTTGCGGGCTTCGGCGGCCTCGCGCTCGGCGCGTTCGATGCGCTCGCGCTCGGCGCGGCGACGCGCCTCTTCCTCGGCGATGCGGCGCTCTTCCGCCATGCGCCGCTCTTCCACTTCGCGGACGCGGGCATCGGCAAGGGCGCTGGCGCGCATGTTGCGCTCTTCATCGGTCAGGGTGCGCAGCACCACGCCCGATCCGCCGGGGCGGTTGGAACCGGGACGCCCGGCCGGGGCGCCGCCGGCACCGGGGCGGCGCTCGCCGCTCGGTGCGGCACCGCCGCGCTGGGGGCCGCCCTGGCCGGGGCGCTGGCCCTGGCCGGATGCGGTCGCGCCGGAACCGGATTGGCCGCCGCGCTGCGGCGCGCCGGAAGCGCTGCGATTTCCACCCGCGCCGGCCGGGCGCGAGGAGGAGCCGGACGCACCGGTACGGCCTTCGCCGGTTCGGGCGGGAGCGGCGGGCCGGGTCTCGGCCGCACGCGGTTCTGCCGCGCGGGGTTCTGGGCCTTTTGCCTCGGTAGGCTTTGCGTCCATCGGCTTTGCTTGCGAGACGGGTTCTGAGGGTGCCTTGGGGGCGGGAGCGGGTTCTGCCGGCGCCTTCGCCTCGGCCGCCGGAGCGGCGGGCGCGGCAGCGGAAACAGGCGCGGCCGGGGCGGGGGCCTTGGCTTCCACCGGTGCGGCAGCCGCCGCAGCCACGGGCGCTTCAGCCACGGGAGCCTGGGCCACAGGAGCCTTGGCCGCGGGAGCAGCCTGGGCCGCCGGAGCGGCGGGGGCCGCTTCGGGCGCCTTGGCTTCCACCGGGGCGGCAGGGGCTTCAGCACGGACCGGGGCGGCGGGCGGCGTGGCCGCAGCCGGGCTGGGCGCAGCCGGGCGCTGCGCCGCCGGAGCGGTTCCGGCAGGTGCGGCAGGTGCGGC
>NCEH01000111.1 GCA_002304505.1 Rhizobiales bacterium 32-66-11
CGGGACCGCACGCAGCAGGCCCCGCAGATTGGACAGGAATTGGTCGCGCTGCGTGGGATCGGACAAGGTGCGCAGCAGCTTTTCGGCATCCTGCCGCTCGCTTTCGGTGAGCGCGGCGGAGGCGGCGGGAGCGTTCGCGGGCGAGGCGGGCGCAGCTCCAGGGCTTGAGGGGAGGAGTTGAGCGACAGCGGGAAGCGTCGTCCCAGCCATGGTGCACACGAACAAAAAAGCCATCAGAGGCAAACAGCGCATCGCGCCCTGGCGCGCAAAAATCATCGGCAATTCCTGTGCTTAGCGTGAAGCGGGCGAACGGCACCGCGCGCGCAGGCATCCGCTGCAAGACGGAAACAGGCTGAACCAGCAAACGCAGCGCTGGGCGCCGGGTTCCAGGAAAATCTGAAATCGCGCGCGAACCCGGCCGATCGGGCGAGCGTCACGGTGGGCCGGGACGTGGCGGCGCACGGTGCGGCACGCCATCTTGCGGCAGCGCGGCATACTGCCCATATGGAGATGCGTCGGGGTGCCTCATGGGGTCCCGATGGATGTGGCCCGGATAGGGCGGCATCCGAACCGCAAAGTCGCTTGATGAGGACTTTGGCTTATGTCGCGGATCTCTTCATTGTCGAACCCCTTCCTTCTGGGTTTCGACGAGGTCGAGCGGGTGCTCGATCGGGTGACCAAGGGGGCCGAGGGCTATCCTCCCTACAATGTGGAGAGGATCGATTCGTCCACCGGCGCGCCGCTGCGGCTGCGTATCACGCTCGCCGTCGCGGGGTTTACCGTCGAACAGCTCGACGTCACCCTCGAGGAGAAGGAACTGACCATTCGCGGCCGCCAGGTCGAGGATGGGGAAGACCGGATCTACCTGCACAGGGGGATTGCGGCCCGTCAGTTCCAGCGCACGTTCGTTCTGGCCGAGGGCATGAATGTGCTCGGCGCCGAATTGCGCAACGGACTTTTGTCCATCGATCTCGTCCGCCCGGAACCGACCCGGCAGGCCAAGCGCATCGACATTGTCGCCCGACCGTGAAGGAACGGAAGGGAAAGGTCGGCGTTGCGGAATGGAGAGGTTGAGAAAATGATTGAGAAGAACATCGCAGACACCAGCGCCATGCCCCTCAGCCCGGAAGCCCTTGCGGGCCTGGGCGGCGGCGAGATCGCCTATTTGCGCACCATCCGGTCGGAAGACGTGCCGCGCCTGTTCCCGCAGGCGCCGCAGATCGCGCCGGGGCTGACCCTGTTCACCCTGCACGCCGCCGATGGCACGCCGATCATGCTGACCGACAGCCGGGAAGCCGCGCTCGCCAATGCCAGCGAGCATGAACTGATCACGGTTTCGGTGCACTGAGCATCAATCCGGCCGCCGCCGCGGCGCCGCCCATCTCAGGGCGCCGCAGGCGGCGGTTGTTCTCTGCGCGCCTGCATCGCGACGCTTCGGGCGAAGCAGAGATACTGCACCAGGTTTAGCCGGGCAGCCTCATAAGCGATCTGTTCTTCCGCTGAGATCTCCGGAAGGCGCGAGATCCGCCGGAACTCCTCCAGCGCAAGCATTGCCTGCGCATGCAGGGCATCCAGGGCGTCACCCTGGGGTATTTCTCCCCCTGGTCCGATATTACCTCCGGACGAACTGACGCCCTGCGGATGGGCGCGCGGGACAAGATAGGTAACATTGCCCGTTCCCTCGTCGGCGGCGTCGGACATGACCTGCTCCTGGACCTCGAAAGCCGCGCTTCGCGGAAACCCGTGGCAAGCCGCCAGGATGATGGGAAACAGGACGTGCAGCGCGGTGCAGCGAGTCCCACCGGAACACGCCGAGCCAAGGAGGCCCGTGTTTTCCCCGCGCGTGATGCGGGGAAAACACTTTCTCCTGGTCCAAGCTCGGCTTAGGCCGCAGCGAGATCCCGCACGAAGGTCTCGACCTCGCCCCGCAAATCATTCGCCTGGGAGGAGAGACCCTGCGAGAGGGTCAACAGTTGGCTGGAGGCTGATCCGGTGCTCTGGGCCGCACGACCCACCCCGTCAATATTGCTCGTGACGTCCTGAGTGCCGCTCGCCGCCTGCTGGCAGTTCATGGCGATCTCATTCGTCGCGCTGCCCTGTTCCTCGACGGCGCCGGCGATCGAGGAGGAGATCTGCTTCACCTCGGTGATCACGCGGATGATCTCGCCCATCGAAGACACCGTACCGTCCGTGGCAGCCTGGATTTCCATGACTTTCGCGGAGATATCCGCGGTGGCCTTCCCGGTCTGCGACGCGAGTTCCTTCACCTCGGTGGCCACCACGGCGAAGCCCCTGCCGGCCTCGCCAGCGCGGGCCGCCTCGATGGTGGCATTCAGCGCGAGCAGGTTGGTCTGATCGGCGATTCCCTTGATGAGGTTGATGACGTCGCCGATATCGGTTGCCGCCTTGGCCAAGCCGGTGATGCGAACATTCGAGGACTCGGCCTCCCGGAAAGCACGGTCGGCGACATCCGCCGAATGGCTGACGCGTCCGGAGATTTCACGGACCGAGGCTGCGAGTTCCTCGGAGGACGCGGCGACGGTTTGTACGTTGCTCGCCGCTTCCTCAGCCGCGGCAGCTACCGACTGCGCCTGCCGCGAGGTTTCTTCGGCGGAAGCCGACAGGTTGCGCGCGGATTCGGCGACCTCGTGCGAGGACTGGGCGAAGCCTGCCGCAAGATCCTTCATGCGGCTGACAAAATTTTGCGCCAACACCTCGCGCCGCTCCAAGGCTTGACGCTCGGCCTCGCGGCGCTGCAGCTGCTCTGCGCGCAGCGCCTCGGCTTCCTTCAGCTGCTGACGCAGCAATTCCACCGAATTGCACATGGCGCCGATCTCGTCGCGACGTTCGGTACCCGCAACCTCCTGGCCGAGCTTGCCTTCGCCGAGCCCGATCATGACGGTCATGATGCGCCGAAGCGGAGCGACGATGCCGGTGCGCACGACGAGGGCCGATACAGCGACCATGACCAGGGTCGCGGCGACAATGATGCCCAGCGTGATCCAGATCGTTTGGTCCGTGCGACGTGCCGTCTCCGTTACAATGGCGCCGGATTGACTAATCAGCTTGTCGTTAAGGGTGATGGTCGCGGCGATGATCGCGTCGATGGCCGGATTGCACTGCTCAACCAGGAGCTTGGACGCCATCTTGATGGCGTCATAGGTCGATATACCATAGCCGATCTTGATCGTCTCAGCGCAGGCCCCTGCGACGGCTGCGGCCAAAGATGGGCGCAGGGCCTCGATCTCCGCCTTTTTCTCCGGCAAAACCCCGACGGCTTCGGTGAGCATCCCCTCATAGCGTGACACCGCTACCTTGAGGCCCTCGGCGGCCTTCACGCTGTCCTCATCCGTCATCGCCACGACGATGTGATAGATTTCTGCGCGAGCTGTGGCCGCCTGCCGGGCGGCGCGCGCCACCTTGAGCATTGCTTGATCGTAGCCTTCGACGATCCGGCTGTAGGCGTCTTCGATGTCCTTCATGCCCGAGGCCGCGTATATGCCGCCGGCGAGGCTGGTGAGGCTGAGTGCCACCAACAAGCTTAAGACCTTGGCCGTCATCGGCAAGTTTGAATACTTGATCATCACGCCATCCCAGCTTCGGCGAGCTCATCCAGGTCCGCACCTGCGGACGCCCCTGGGTGAGGTCGTACAGAAATATGCTGGAAAATGGGATGTGGGGCTTGCGCCGGCCTTGCGCGGCAGGCCCACACGCGCTCAGGCCTCGATGACCTGCGAAATCGACCTGAACCGCTGGACTTGGTGACGGATGCACAAGCGAGAGGGGACCAGCTGACGCTTAAGGTCCTGCCGCGCTCAGGCCGCGTCGGACGCCGACGCGGCGGTGAGCAGCGTGTGGATGGAGCGGGCATCTCGCGAGGCCCGCAGCTTTTCGGCGATATCCGGGTCCCGCAGCATGCGCGCGACCCGGGCCAGGGCTTTCAGATGGTCCGCCCCCGCCGCCTCGGGCGCCAGGAGCAGGAACACCAGATCCACCGGCTCGCCATCCAGGGCCTCGAAGTCGATCGGCTTTTCCAGACGCGCGAAGGCACCGAACAGCTTATCGAGCTTCGGCAACTTCCCGTGCGGAATGGCGATGCCGCTGCCGACGCCGGTCGATCCGAGGCGCTCGCGTTGAAGCAGCGTCTCGAATATCTCCCGGGCATCGCGGTTGATGAGCACCGCGGCATGCTGGGCAAGCTCTTGGAGAGCCTGCTTCTTGCTGCTCGCCCTCAAGGACGGGAAAACCGCATCGGGGGCGAGAAGATCGGCGAGAGGCATAGGTTGAAAATCCCTGGCGACTGGCGGCCGGGGTGGGCTCCGAGAACGCGGGGGACGCTATTCCCAAGCCCAGGTGCCGGTCAATGGGTTTCCTCAAGGGCGAAGGCCGAGGGATCGATCCAGCCGACATGTCCGTCCGGCCTGCGGTAGACCACACTCATTCGCCCGTGGTTGGCATGGCGAAAGACAACCACGGATGCCCCGGTAATCTCAAGCTCAACCACCGCATCGCGCACCGAAAGGCTGCGCAGCTTGGTGACCTGCTCGGCGACGACGGTGGGGCTCCAGCCCTCGATCTCCTCGTCGGTCTCAATGTCGGGAGTGGACAGCACGTAGCTCTGAGCGCTCAGATCCTCACCCTTGAGATCGCCATTGCCATGGCCATGCTTGTCCTTGAGGCGCTGCTTGTAGCGGCGCAGCCGCTTTTCCACCTTGTCGACAGCGGCATCGGCGCAGGAATTCGCGTCATGCGCGTTTCCGTGGGCCTGAAGATTGACGCCGGAATCGAGGTGCAGCATGCACTCGGAGCGATATCCGGACCCATCGCGGGCAACGGTGACATGGCCGGACCAGCCGCCGTCGAAATATTTCCCGATCACCTCGGAAATCCGGTCCGACAAGCGGGTCCGGAGGGCCTCTCCGATGTCGATATTCTTACCCGAGACACGTAGAGCCATGCGATTTGATCCTCTTTGAGACGAGAGGCGAAGCGTTTCTCCACCCCTTGTCTCTGTTCTTGCAAACCGGCCGGCTTAACAGTGGTAGGAGCGCTTTAGCCAACTGTCAACGCTGCGCATTGGCCTGTGGGTTCCGCAGAGAAACGCAGATTCCGATCCCGCATCTGGGCCGGCCGGCGCAAACCCTCGCCCGCCAACCTGTTTCGGCGCTTGCGCCGCATTTGCCGGACCCACAGCTATTTGCCGCCTACGGGTCGGTACACCGGCGCGGCGGCAGGGAGGCTGAGTCGCCGCCGGAAAACGAAACACCCCCGGCAGGGACTGCCGAGGGTGTGAAAGCGACGCGGAAGAGGGCGGCGATCAGGCGATCGCGGTCTCGGACTTGCGCTCGTTGCGCTTGCGCTCGTTCGGATCGAGCCAGCGCTTGCGCAGGCGGATCGACTTCGGGGTGACTTCCACCAGCTCGTCGTCCTGGATCCAGGCCAGCGAACGCTCCAGGGTCATGCGGATCGGCGGGGTCAGGCGCACCGCCTCGTCCTTGGAGGTGGTGCGGATGTTGGTGAGCTTCTTGCCCTTCAGCACGTTCACTTCCAGGTCGTTGTCCCGGTTGTGGATGCCCACCAGCATGCCCTGATACACCTTCCAGCCCGGCTCGATGATCATCGGGCCGCGATCTTCCAGGTTCCACAGGGCATAGGCCCCGCGCGTGGGCGCATGGAACACCAGGCGCTGGCGATTGCCGCCGGAGGGCCGCATCTCGATCATTTCGGCGCGGCGCTCGGACATCTTCTGCACGACCGTGCCGGAATATTCCTCGTCCACGTCGATGACGACTTCTTCCACCGGCTCCAGCGTCTCGCCGTTCGGCCCCTGGTGGAACACGACGCGCGGACGCGACACGGCCAGTTCGAAGCCCTCGCGGCGCATGGTCTCGATCAGGATCGCGAGCTGCAATTCGCCACGGCCGGAGACGAAGAACGAATCCTTGTCGGCGGATTCCTCGATCTTCAGCGTAACGTTGCCCTCGGCCTCCTTGAACAGGCGGTCGCGGATCATGCGGCTCGTCACCTTGTCGCCTTCGGTACCCGCCAGCGGCGAATCATTGACGATGAAGGACATGGTGACGGTGGGGGGGTCGATCGGCTGCGCCTGGATCGGGGTTTCCACCGAGGGATCGCAGAAGGTGTCGGCCACCGAGCCCTTCACCAGGCCGGCGATGGAGACGATGTCGCCCGCCTCGCCCTGCTCGATCGGCTGGCGCTCGATGCCGCGGAACGCCAGGATCTTGGAGACGCGGCCGGTTTCCACCAGATTGCCTTCGCGGTCGATGACCTTGATGGACTGGTTGGGCTTCACCGTGCCGGAGGAGATGCGCCCGGTGATGATGCGGCCGAGGAACGGATTGGCTTCCAGCAGCGTGCCCAGCATGCGGAACGGCGCGTCGTCCACATGGGCCGGCGGCACATGCTTCACGACCAGGTCGAACAGCGGGGCGAGGCCCTGGTCCTTGGGGCCTTCCGGGGAATGGGCCATCCAGCCGTCGCGGCCGGAGCCGTAGAGAATCGGGAAGTCGAGCTGGTCGTCATTGGCGTCGAGCGCCGCGAACAGGTCGAACACCTCGTTGATGACTTCCTGCGGCCGTCCGTCCGGGCGATCCACCTTGTTGATCGCGACGATCGGGCGAAGGCCGATCTTCAGGGCCTTGCCGACCACGAACTTGGTCTGCGGCATGGGGCCTTCGGCGGCGTCCACCAGCACGATGGCGCCGTCCACCATGGAGAGGATGCGCTCCACCTCGCCGCCGAAATCGGCGTGGCCCGGGGTGTCGACGATGTTGATGCGGATATCCTTCCAGACCACCGAGGTGGCCTTGGCGAGGATGGTGATGCCACGCTCTTTTTCCAGATCGTTGGAATCCATGACGCGTTCGGCGACGCGCTGGTTGTCGCGGAACGAACCGGATTGCTGGAGCAGCTTGTCCACCAGCGTCGTCTTGCCGTGGTCGACGTGGGCGATGATGGCGATGTTGCGCAGCTTCATAAGATTCTCAAACACCAAAACGCGGGCCCGATACCTCGGACCCGCTCCCGCGAATTTCGCGGTGCAAAATACACATGCGCCCGGCTAAAGCAATCCAGGGCGTCGCGAAGGGCGTTCGGCGCTGCGTCAACCGTGGCGCATCTGGAACGCGCGCAGGATCTGTTCCGGGGTCATCACCGTGCCGTCGGGCTTGCGCAGCCAGGCCAATTCCCGATTCGCCGGCGCCTGGGTGGCCGCGAACGCGACCGCGTCCTCCACGGTTTCAAAGCCATAGGGTTCGGGCCAGCGGTCGGGTGCGTTCACCGAATGGGAGCTGGACCAATATTGGAGTTTCACCGGCTTGTCGGTGGCGTGCGTCGATGCGCTCATTGTCTGCCTCCAAAGCTTGCGCACAAGCGCGGCGCGCCTGCGGCCATCCTTCCGGCCCCGCCTGCCTCTTCTCCCCACAGGGAGAAACGTTCCACCGGCATCCGGGTTCCGCCCCCTTTGAGCCCCTTTGAGCCCCCTTGCGCCCGCTTGCGGTTGCGGCCAATGAGAAAGCGAAACGGGCCGGCGCGGCCCGGGGGCAGCGGGCGCGGCAATGCCAGGCGAACTTTTGATCGGATTGTTCATCAGCCTGGTGAATGTCGCGCTTCAGGCGCTCGCGAGCGTGGCGCTGATCACCGCCATGCGGCATCTGGCGCACGGGCGCAGCCTGAAGCGCCGCTATGTGATCCTGCAGGCGGGCATGGTGCTCACCGGCACCTTGCTCACCGCCACCCATCTCGTCCAGGTCGGCGTCTGGGCGATCGCCTACGACCTGCTGGGCGCGGTCAAGGACGGCCGCGACGCCTATTATCTGGCATTCGTGAACTTCACCACGCTCGGCTATGGCGACATCCTGCCGACGCCGGAATGGCGACTTCTCGGCCCGGTGACGGCGGCCAACGGCATGCTGATGTTCGGCTGGTCCACGGCGATCCTGTTCGCCGTGCTCACCCGCATCACCGACATGCTGGGTTTCCTCAAGGACCCGGTCGGCAAACACGCGCCAGCAAAGCCTGTGCCGCAGCCGGCGCACGGACCTTCGCCCCGTTGATCATATAGACGAACACATCGCTCGGGCCCTTCGCGGATGCCTTGGCGGGCGCCTTGGCGGCGAGGGATTTCAGATCCTTCGGCACCTTCCCGTCCGCCCAGCTCGCCGCGCGCGCCGCCCATTGGTCGAGGGCCTTGGGCTCATAGCCGGTCTCCACCTCCTCCCGCGCGTCCTGAAGCCGGGCATAGACGAAATCGGCCGTGATATCGGGAATGGCGGGATAGCCGGGCTTGTCGGCATAGATGATGGCCACCTTGTGCTTGGCCGCCAGGGCGACGAACTCCGCCGTGCAGAAGCTCTCGTGGCGCACTTCCACCGCATGGCGCAGCTTCACCCCGTCCACGCTCTGCGGCAGGAGGGCGAGGAAGGCGGCGAAATCCTCGGGGTCGAAGGCCTTTGTGGGCGCGAACTGCCAGTTGATGGGGCCAAGCTTCTCGCCCATCTCGGCGATGCCGCCCTCGACGAAGCGCGCGACGCTCTCGCCCGCCTCCGCCAGCACCCGGCGATGGGTGCAGAAGCGCGTCGCCTTGAGCGCGAACACGAAGCCCTCCGGCACCTGGTCCGCCCAGCTTTTATAGGTCTTTGGCGTCTGGCCGCGATAGAAGGTGCCGTTGATCTCGATCGAGGTCACGGCCCGGCTGGCGAATTCCAATTCCTTGGCCTGCTTCAGTCCCTCGGGAAAAAACGTGCCCCGCCAGGGCTCGAAGGTCCATCCCCCGATGCCGACGCGAATGGCCATGGCGCGTTCCTTTCATTCAGATCAAGGGCAGGACGTTGGAATATTTCACCTGTTCCAGGGCGAAGGACGATTCGATGGAGGCGATGCCTTCGACCCGTGTCAGCTTCTGCTTCAGGAAGCGTTCATAGGATTCCAGATCGGCCACCACCACCCGTAAAAGGTAATCGCGCTGGCCGGTCATGAGATAGCATTCCAGAACCTCGGGCCAATGGCGGATGGCGGCGGCGAACGCGTCGAGCGCGTCTTCGCGCTGGCGCTCCAGCTTGATCGAGACGAACACGCTCACCGGAAGGCCGACCGCCCGCTGGTCCAGCACCGCCACATAGCGCGTGATCAGCCCTTCTTCCTCCAGATGCCGCACGCGGCGCAGGCACGGTGAGGAGGACAGCCCCACCCGCGCCGCAAGCTCGGCGATGGTGATGCGCCCGTCCTCCTGGAGGGCGGACAGGATCTTGCGGTCGAGCAGGTCCATGGGGCGCATGTTTCGTGCGTGCGAGGAGTGTGAAACAGCAGGATACGCCAAACATCGCTCCGCGCGAGCCTCAAATAGGCGATTTTCACCCCCCATCGAAGCGTAATCTTCACTCCTGGCACCGCCGGTGCGGCGGCCGAGGAGATGAGACCATGACCCAGGCCCGCGACGCGACAGACCTCGCCATCCTGGCCGAGCTGGAGCGCAAGGTGCTCTGGCTCGCCAGCTGGACCATCCATAACGCCAACCATCTGCGTCCGAGCGACGACGGGCTGAAGGTGGGCGGCCACCAGGCGTCTTCCGCCTCGCTCGCCACCATCCTCACGGCGCTCTATTTCCGCGTCCTGCGGCCGCAGGACCGGGTCGCGGTGAAGCCGCACGCGAGCCCGGTGTTCCACGCCATCCAATATCTGCTGGGCCACCAGACCCGCGAGAAGCTGGAAGCCTTCCGGGCGTTCAAGGGCGCGCAATCCTATCCCTCGCGCACCAAGGACACGGACGACGTGGATTTCTCCACCGGCTCGGTCGGCCTCGGCGTGGCGCAGACGCTGTTCGCCTCCATCGCCCAGGATTATGTGCGCGCCCACGGCTTTGCCCCGGAGCGTCCGGAAGGCCGCATGATCGCCCTCGTGGGCGATGCCGAGCTGGACGAAGGCAATGTGTTCGAAGCCCTACTTGAGGGCTGGAAGCACGATGTGCGCAACACCTGGTGGGTGGTGGACTACAACCGCCAGAGCCTGGATGCCGTGGTGCGCGAGGGGCTGTACGAGCGCTTCGTCGGCATTTTCGAGGCCATGGGCTGGCAGGTGGTGATCCTGAAATACGGCTCGCTCCAGCAGGCCGCCTTCGCCGAGCCCGGCGGCGCGGCGCTCAAGGCCTGGATCGACACTTGCCCGAACTCGGAATATTCCGCCCTCACCTTCCAGGGCGGCGCCTCCTGGCGCAAGCGGCTGATGGACGATCTCGGCGACCAGGGCGAGGTCTCCGCCCTCATCGCCCGCCGCTCGGATGCCGAGCTTTCCGCCCTGATGACCAATCTCGGCGGCCACGATTTGCCGAGCATCATCGCGGCCTTCGAAAGCATCGACCACGACAAGCCGGTCTGCTTTCTCTGCTACACGGTGAAGGGGTTCGGCCTGCCGCTGGCGGGCCACAAGGACAATCACGCCGGCCTCATGACCACCGCGCAGATGGACGTGCTGCGCGGCGCCATGAAGATCCGCGCCGGGCACGAATGGGATCTGTTCGAGGGGCTGGGAACGCCGCCGGCCATCCTCGACGCCTTCCTGAAGAAGGTCCCGTTCGCGCAGGACGGCACCCGCCGCTTCTCCGCCCCGGCTCTGCCGGTGCCGGCGCTCACCACGCCGCCTAATCCCACCCTCTCCACCCAGGCGGGCTTCGGGCTGATCTTGCAGGAGCTGGCGCGCGGCGACAGTGATCTTGCGGCGCGCATTGTCACCACCTCGCCGGATGTCACGGTCTCCACCAATCTCGGCCCGTGGGTGAACCGGCGCGGCCTGTTCGCCGAGCGCGAACTTTCCGACGTGTTCAAGCGCGAGCGCATTCCCTCCACCTTCAATTGGGAGTTCTCGCCCAAGGGCCAGCATCTGGAACTGGGCATCGCCGAGATGAACCTGTTCCTGGCGCTCTCCGCGCTCGGGCTTTCCCATTCGCTGTTCGGCGCGCGGCTGATCCCGATCGGGACGCTCTACGATCCCTTCATCTGCCGCGGGCTCGATGCGCTGAATTATGCCTGCTACCAGGACGCCCGCTTCATCCTGGTCGCCACCCCGTCCGGCGTGACGCTGGCGCCGGAGGGCGGGGCGCACCAATCCATCTCCACGCCGCTGATCGGCATGGCGCAGGACGGGCTGGTGGCGTTCGAGCCGTGCTTCGTGGACGAGCTGGCGGTTCTGATGGGCTTTGCCTTCGACTATGTGCAGCGCGACGGCACGGGCGGGGACGACGAACGCAACTGGCTGCGCGACGAGACCGGCGGCTCGGTCTATTTCCGCCTCTCCACCCGCCCGCTGGAGCAGCCGAAGCGCACCCTCAGCGACGCGCAGAAGCGCCACATGGTGGACGGCGCCTATTGGCTGCGCGAGCCCGGCCCCAATTGCGACGTGGTGATCGCCGTGCAGGGCGCGGTGACGCCGGAAGCCATCGAGGCCGTGGGCCTGATCGCCGAGGACCGGCGCGATGTCGGCCTGCTCGCCGTCACCTCCGCCGACCGGCTGAATGCGGGCTGGACGGCCGCCGCGCGGGCCCGGGAGCGGGGCCTGGTGCACGCGCAGAGCCATGTGGAACGCCTGCTCGCCCCGCTGCCGCGCCATTGCGGGCTGGTGAGCGTGATCGACGGCCATCCCGCCACGCTGGGCTGGCTCGGCTCGGTGCAGGGCCACCGCCAGCGGGCGTTGGGGGTGGAGCATTTCGGCCAGACCGGCACCATCGCCGATCTTTATCGCGCCCATGGCATCGACAGCGCGGCGATTGCGGCGGCGGCGCAGGCGGTCGCGCCCGGCCGGCCCCTGCGCCACCTCAAGGCGCTCGGCTGAAGGGCATTTGGCTAAGCCGCGCGCATCCTCCGGAGGCGCGCGCGCTCAGGTGCGGTCCGCCTGCGGCCCCTCATAGCGGTCCAGCGCGGCACGCAGGGAGACGATCTCGGCCTGGAGGCGGATCAGCTCTTCGATGCTCTTGCCGGTGGCCGCGAAGATGCAGCTCGGCACGTCCTTGGCATCCGCCTGGAGCGCGCGGCCCTTTTCGGTGAGATGGATGCGTACCTGCCGTTCGTCGCGGGTGTCGCGTTCCCGCCGCACATGGCCGGCAGCTTCCAGGCGCTTCAGCAGCGGCGTCAGCGTACTCGATTCCAGGAACAGGCTTTCCCCGATCTGGCCCACGGTCTGCCCGTCCCGCTCCCACAGCGCGACCATGACCAGATATTGCGGATAGGTGATTCCCAAGCGATCCAGGATCGGCTTGTAGACGCGGTTGAAGGCGTGCCCCGTGGAATAGACGGCGAAGCACAGGAAGTCGCCGAGCTTCAATTGGTCTTGGTCCATGACCGATCCTCGCGGGGCGCCCGTGCCCTTAAGGCACCGCCCTCGCGGCTTACATTAAATCGCACGCGATATATTGGCAAGCGATACTGAGCCGACTGGATTTCTTGCGGCTTGACAGGGCTTTTCGACGCTTGTACCGATCAGTACATTAAAGACCAATCGGTACAGGAGCTATTCATGTCCGACGCGCCCGAACCCCGCCCGCCGTTTCCCCCCTTCACCTTCGAGACCGCCGCCAAGAAGGCCCGCGGCGCCGAGGATGCCTGGAATTCCCAGGATCCGGTCCGCGTCTCGCTCGCCTATACGCCCGACAGCGTGTGGCGGAACCGGTCCGAATTCTTCTCCGGCCGTCCCGCCATCGTCGAATTCCTCACCCGCAAGTGGCAGAAGGAGCAGGATTACCGGCTCATCAAGGAATTGTGGGCGTTCCACGAGAACCGCATCGCCGTGCGCTTCCAGTACGAGTGGCGCGACGCGAGCGACCAATGGTATCGCGCCTATGGCAATGAGAATTGGGAGTTCGACGAAAACGGTCTCATGCGGTGGCGACAGGCCAGCATCAATGATGTGAAGATCGCCGCCTCCGAGCGCAAATTCCTGTGGCCGCAGGGCCCCCGCCCGGCGGATTATCCCGGCCTCACCGAACTTGGATTGTAATGGCGAAGATCGTCCACGAGCGTGAAGATGTGTTGCCCGCCCTCGGAGAAGTGTTCCGCGAACACGGCTTCGAGGGCGCGAGCCTGGCCATCATCCAGGCCCGCACCGGGCTCGGCAAAGGCAGCCTCTATCACTTCTTCCCGGGCGGGAAGGAGGAGATGGCGAACGCCGTCCTCGCCCATATCGATCGCTGGTTCGAGAATGAGGTCTATCGCCCCCTGCGCGAGGATGAGGACGCCCGCGCCGCCATCGCGCGGATGATCGCCTCCACCGATGCCTATTTCCGGTCCGGCAAAAGGGTGTGCGTGGTCGGCGTGTTCGCGCTCGGCGAGACCCGCGAGCGCTTCGCCTTCGCGGTGGGGGATTATTTCGTCCGCTGGCGCGAGGCCCTGCGCGCTGCGCTGGTGCGCGCCGGCCACCCGCCGGACGCGGCCGCGGACCTTTCGGAAGATGCGGTGCTCTCCATCCAGGGCGCCCTGGTGCTCTCCCGCGCAGTGAAGGATACCGCCGTTTTTACCCGCGCCCTCGCCCGGCTGAAGACGCGGCTTGGCGTCTAAACATTTGTGAGAGAACGCGTTATCCGATCGGCTTGCGACGCAAGCTGATCGGCGCGTGCTCTAGATCTGCCCCGGCGCGCGCCCCGCGATGCACTTGCCCGCACCGCGCACGTGTTCCAGTGTGCCGCCATGTCGAGCATCGCGCCCCCCCTCCGCCACCTCCCCGCCTCCACCGTCGCCGGTGTCCTGGAGCGGATCGCCGCCCGTATCGGCGCGCGCTACGTGGTCCCCCCCGGCCCCGAGGCGGCGCCCTATCTGGTGGAGACGCGCGGCCTGTTCCAGGGCGAGGCGCCCGCCATTCTGCGGCCGGGAACGGCGGAAGAGGTCGCCTTCTGCGTCGCCCAATGCGCGCAAGCCGGCCTGCCTTTGGTGGCCCAGGGCGGCAATACCGGGGTGGTGGGCGGGCAGACGCCGTTCGGTGAAATGCTGCTCTCCCTGAACCGCCTCGACCGCATCCGCGACATCGACCCGACCGATTTGACCGCCACGGTGGAAGCCGGCTGCACGCTGCACGCGGTGCAGGAAGCGGCGCGCGCGGCGGACTGCCTGTTCCCCCTCTCCATCGCCTCCGAAGGCACCTGCCGCATCGGCGGGAACCTCGCCACCAATGCCGGCGGCGTCGCCGTGCTGCGCTACGGCAACATGCGCGAATTGACGCTCGGCCTGGAAGTGGTGCTGCCCGACGGGCGGCTATGGAACGGGCTGTCCCGCCTGCGCAAGGACAATACCGGCTACGACCTGCGCGACCTGTTCATCGGCTCGGAAGGCACGCTTGGCATCATCACCGCCGCAACCTTGCGCCTGTTCCCCCGCCCGCGCCAACGCTCCACCGCCTTCATCGGCCTGCCGAGCGTGGAGGCCGCGCTCGCCTTGTTCCGCCGCATGCGCGCGGTGGCGAGCGACAGCCTGACGGGATTTGAGCTTCTCTCCGATTTTTGCATCGAGACCGTGCTGACGCACATTCCCGGCACGGTGCGCCCGCTCGGCCTGCGCCATGCTTATTACGTGCTGGCGGAACTGACCTCCACCCGCCTGGTGGACGATCTCGCCGCCCTCGCCGAAGGGGTGCTCGAACAGGCGATGGAGGCCGGCGAGATCGAGGACGCCGTGATCGCCGCGAGCGAGGCGCAGGCGGAAGCGCTCTGGAAGCTACGCGAAACCCTGCCCGAGGCGCAGAAATTCGAGGGCGGCTCCATCAAGCACGATGTCTCCGTGCCGGTGTCGCGGGTGCCGGATTTCTACACCGAGGCGAGCCGCCTGTGCGAAGCGCACATGCCGGGCGTGCGGGTCTGCGGCTTCGGCCACATGGGCGATGGGAACATCCATTTCAACCTGAGCCAGCCGGTGGGCATGGACAAGGCGGACTTCATCGCCGAATGGGAGGCGTTCAACCGCCTCGTCCACGATCTCGTCGCCGCGCTCGGCGGCTCGATCTCCGCCGAACACGGCATCGGCCTGCTCAAGCGCGAGGAATTGCGCCTCTACAAGGATCCGGTGGCGCTGGAGATGATGGCGGCGGTGAAGCGCGCGCTCGACCCGGCCGGGCTGCTGAACCCCGGCAAGGTGCTGCTGCCCGGCGCCAACTGACGGCACCGGCCCTCGACGGGCGCCTGGAAGACCCTCAGGCGGCGCGCGGGGCGCCCTTGCCCTTCACGCCAAGCACGGTGACCACGGCCAGCGCCAGCGGGATCGCCGCGGCCATGAACACCACATGGGTCAGATGGTGATCCAGCAGGATGCCATAGACTACCGGGCCGATCAGCGAGCCGATGTCGTAGCCGGAATAGACCACGCCGAACACCTTGCCCGTCGAGCCGGACGCGGCGGCGCGGCGCACCAGCACGTCGCGCGAGGGCATGGTGACGCCCACCGACGCCCCGATCAGCGTCAGCAGCCCGACGGCGGCGGCCGGCCCATAGGCCACGAAGCCGAGCAGCACGCACATCAGCGCCGCGACCGAGAGGCCGATCATCGCCACCACATGATGGCGCGTGATGCGGTCGGCGAGCCAGCCGCCGGCGGCGACGCCCACCGCCTGGCCGATCTGATAGGCGGTGACGGCGAATGCCGCGATGGCGGCGGAGACGCCGAAGCCTTCCTGCAACGCGGCGATCGAGAAGTTCTGCACCCCCACCAGCGACATGGCCGAGAGCACGAAATACAGGAACGCCAGCAGCACCACCGGCGTCATCAAGATGTGCATGAAGCTGGGCGCCGGGCCTGCGGCATGGTCCGCCCGGCGCTCGGCATGGGAGGGGGTGCGCAGCACGGAACGGGCGCACATCAGGCCCACGGCGATGCACAGGCACGCCACCCCGAGAATGATCAGCGCAGCGCGCCAGCCATACGCCAGCGCCAGGCCGCCCGAGACGATGGGCGAGAGGGCAAAGCCGATATTGCCGAAGATCACATGCGCCGCGAACGCGCGCCCGAGCCGCTTGCCACCCACCCGATGGCTGAGAATCGACAGGTCGGCCGGGTGATAGACGCTGTTGCCGAGCCCGGCCAGCATGGCGAGCGGCAGCATGGCGGCATAGCTCGGCGCGGCGCCGAGCGCGGCGATGGAGGCCGATTGCAGCACGATGCCGCACAGCAGCAGCCGATCGGCGCCGAACCGGTCCACCAGCACCCCGGCGAGCACCTGGCCCGCACCGGAGAACAGATAGAAGATCGAGAGAATGAGCCCGAGCTCGGTGAACGAGACGCCGAGATCGTCCCGCATCACCAGGAACAGCGGGGCAAGGGCGAGCTGCAGGATGTGGCTGACGAAATGCGCCGCGCCCACGGCGCCGATGGTGGCGATTTCGCCCCGGCTGATCCGGCCGGGTTCCAGGGTCGTGTGCACGGCGTCTCTCCTCGGCCCGCTCTTGAAGGGCGGGCTGTTCTTCTTCCGGGCGCGGACGTCCGGTCAGTACACCGCGTGTGATCCGCTGCCGCCGAAATAGCGCAGCGTCAGGCAGGTGATGTCGTCGGCCTGCGGGGCGCCGCGCTCGAACGCATGGATCGAGGCGAGCACGCGCTCGGCCACCTCCGGCACGTGGCCGGTATTGACGCCCTGGGACAGCAGGCTTTCCAGCCGGCCCTCGCCATAGGGCTCGTCATCGACGTCGAACGCTTCGGTCACGCCGTCGGTGAACAGGAACAGCGTATCGCCCGGCGCGAGCTGCATCTCGTGCTGAACATAGACGAAGCCCTCCATCACCGCGACCGCCATGCCCGCGGTGCTGGGCAAGGTGGACAGCGTCCCGTCGCGGGCGATGCGATAGGGCAAATTGTGGCCGGCGTTCACGAAGCTCAGGCGGCCGGTCTCCAGATCCAGCACGCCGTAGAACAGGGTCACGAACAGCATCTGCTCGTTTTCCACCGCCAGCAGATCGTTAAGGCGGCGCACGCAGCCGGCCGGCGAGCGCTCGCGAAGCCGAGGGTGGATTTGTCGATCAGGAAGTAATCGTAGAAGTCGCCGCCCACCTCGCGCGCCGGGGTCATGCTGCCGTCCACGGTCACGCGCGGATCGGGCGAGAATTCCTTCGGCAGGATCGCGAGCTGCACTTGGCGCGCGATCTCCAGCTCCTGCTGGAGGCCGGCGAGCTTGGTCTTGGTGATGAGGGCTTCGCGCAATTCCACCACCATGGCGGAGAGGCGGGTGTATTGCTCCACGATGCGGCGGGAGAGATCGTGCAGCACGCGCGCCACGCGGCGCAGCTCGTCGTCATGCTCCTGCTGCTCGCCGGACTGGAGCAGCGCCATCACCTCCTCGCGGTCGCTGGCGTCCAGCGCGTCGGCGAGGGCCTTCAACTCGCGCGAGATGACGGTTTCCTGCCGGCGACGCACCCGGTCGCGCTGGCGCCGGCTTTCGGCGAGCGCCTGCACGTTGCCGCGCAGCCCGACCACGGCCTCGGCGATGCGGCCGATCTCGTCCTTGCCGGTGCGTTCCAGCGTCACCGAAGTATCGCCGCGCGACAGCGCCTGCAGCACGTCGATGGCATCCTCCAGCGGCCGGAAGGAATACCACAGGAAGCCGTTCACCCCGATCACGCCGATCAACAGGAGAACGACGCCAAGCCCGATCGCCCAGCTGCGCAGCAGGCTCGCGGCCGCCCAGGCGGCGGTGGTGTCCTTCAGCGAGACGAGGCCGCCGATCACCCCGCCATTGATGTCTTCCACCGGCACGTTGACCACGGAATAGGTCAAGGGCGCGAGCTCGATCCGCTCGTACAGCGCCTGGCGCGGCGCGACCACGGGCGCCGCCCGCGCCCACAGCGCGGCATCGGTGGTGGCGGCGATCCGGTCGCGCAGGGTCAGCAAGGTCGCGGCCGATTGGGTACTGGCGGAGAAGCGCTGCACGGCGGAGGAGACGTCGCGCCCGAGCACAACCACCGCCCGCCCGGCATTCTGGAGATTGACCACCCGCGTCGCCACCACCATCACCTGGTCGGCGGCGGTGGACCGCAGGCCGCCGATGCGCTCGCCGGCCTGCGCGCGGTCGAGGCTGCCGGCGTCGAGGATGCTGCGCCCGGCGGCGAGGCCGGCGGAAAACAGGATTTCGCGGTCGGCCGCCACCACTTCGAAACTGAGCGCCGAATCGGGCCCGACGCCGAGATCCGACAGCGCCGCCAGGATGCCCGAGCGATCGTTCAGCGCCAATGCGAGCCGCACCGGGCTTGATTCGACGATGCGGCCGAGCCGCTGGTCGAGTTCGGCCACCTGCACCGTGACGATCTCGCGCCACAGGGCGGATTGCCCGGAGATGGCGATGTCCGAGGTGCGGGCCTCCTCCAGCCGGTCGCGCACGATGCTCGCGCCCCAGAAGGTGGCGATCAGGGCCAGGAAGCCGAGAGCGACGATCAGCGTGATTCGGGTGCGCAGAAGCATCAGGAGCCGCGCCCCACCTTGGCCGACGCGGTCGGCTTGCGCGGCATCGCCTCGCGGCGGATGCGCTCCACATCAGCCCGCAGCCCGCCTTCGAAATCCACTGCCAGCAACTCCTCGGCATAGGCCTGCAACGCCAGCCATTTGTCCGCCACCCGGTGGACGCCGGCGCTGGTGGCGCGATAGGCGCGGGCGATCGCGCCCTGCCCCAGGCGCGCCGCGCCGGGCCCGCTGTCGAGCTCGCCCTCGGCGTTGCGGGCGAGCGCGTCGGCGAGACGGATGCGGCTCGTGGCCAAAGACGAGCCGGCAAAAAAGGCGCCGAACAGGCCGGTGACGATGCTGCAGACCAGCACCGCGAGCGCGAGCGGCAGATAGGACGCCGACAGGGCGGTGCTCAAGGTGGCGGGGGCGGTGGTCACGTCCACCTGCCCGACCTGGATGCTATCCACCTGGATCGGCACGGAAACCGTTTCGCCACCGGGGCTGGGGCCGATGGCGAAGCGCGCCTCGCGCCCGTCGGGGCCGCGCAGGACGATGCGCGAGATTCCCGGCGTCTGCGCCATGGTGGCCGAAAGATAGGCCTCGACGCCCGGAAGCAGTTTCAGCGGAATGCCGAAGCGGGCCGCCTTTTCGAACTGCAGCGCGAGGGCGCGGGCGACGGACAGGCCAATCACATTGGCGTCGCGCCGCGCGGTCTCTTCCACCTTCAGCGTGAAGCCGTTGAACATCAGCACCCCGGCGCCGCCGCCGAGGGCGAGGGTGAGCAGGAACACGAACAGGCCCACCATGAGGCGGTCGCGCGCCTTGGATAGGCGTGGCGATTTAATGGGCATCGTCGAGCGCCCCCAATTGCGCCAATCCCCGCTCGATCCGCTGCTCGCTCTTGGTCCAGGTTTCCTTGGCCTGGGCCGCCAGCAGCTCCAGCCCCTGGCCGGAGGCATCCACCCCGGCTTCGCCGCGCAGCACCCGCGCGGCGCGATCGAAGCTGCGGGTGACGGCATAGACGAAGGCGAGGGTGGAGAGCACCGCCAGGATCACCGCCCCGGTGGCGAGGCTGGCGGAGCGCTTCAGCAGATCGAAATGCAGCGTGTCGCCGCGGGCTTGGCGGGATTTGTCCGAGACGATCACGGCGATGCCGCCGGCCACCCCGAGGTCGTTTTCGAAGCGGGTTCCGAACACCGTCTCGCCGCGCGTGTCGGTCTGCCAGATGCCGTCGTCCTGAAGCTTCTTCGCCCAGGTCCCGGTCACGCTCTCGCCCACCGAGCCGCGGTCGGTGCTGTACACCGATTTGCCGGCGGCATTGAAGATCTCGATCGCGAGCACGGACGAATCACTCGCCTTCTCACGCTCGATCCGAGACTGGAGCGGCGAAATCTGGTCCAGCGCGAGACCGATCGAAAGATTTGCCTCGGTCGTGCTGCGCAACGCGCCGAGCAGGCGCGAAACACGGGCTTCCTCGATTTCCGCATTCACCCGTTCGCCGGCAAGGAAAGCTCCGGCGGCCACCGCCGCGATGGTCAGCAGCACCGAGAAAATCACAACCAATACAAGGCGGCTCACGAATGGCATGAAAAAATGCTTATACGCTGGAGACGGCGGACGTTAGCCGCCCCGGCCGCTTCAAACCAGACCTAAACTGCATCGGCACTCAAAAAGCTTTGCGGCGAAGCCTCTTCCCTTCACCGGCCTGCCCTGACAGAGTGCAAGCGCTTCGCGGGATTGCACAAATGATCCGAACCACCCTGGGCCTTATCGCACTGTTCGCGATGATCGCCGCGGCCTGCGTCGCGTTCGGCGCGTATTTCTCCTACGTCACCCTGCAAAATGCGCATAGGAGCGCCGTCGAGGCGCGATTCAGCATCACGGCGGAACGCATCGCCGCCACCGCCCAGTTCGCCGCCAGCCTCGGCATCGCCTTGCCGGCGCAAACCACCTTGTCCGAGCTGGTGGCGCGCGAAGCCCGGCTCGATCCGGCGGTGGACTCCATCGACATCCTGGACGATCGCGGCACGGTGCTGTTCAGCAGCCTGTCCACGCGGGTCGGCGCCCCGGCCGGCGCACTGCCCCATGCGGTCGGCCGGCGCATCGAGAACGATTTGGCGGCCGCCATCGGGCGGGTGGTGGTGCGCTATGATCCCGCGTCCATGGAGGCCGGAGCGCGGGCGCTGGCGGACGATCTTCGCACCATCGCCATTCCCACGCTGATCGGCGCCGCCCTGGCCACCATCGCCATCGGCATCCTGCTCGCGGCGGACCTGAAGCGCGCGGCGCGCCGCGCCGCCGAGCCGGAAAAATGGCCGCCCGCCGCCCGCACCCCCGCTCATGATCGGCTTGCGTGCAGGCATCTCGCTCGCCATCGCGGTGATTCTCTGCGCCGCCCTGGCGGTGATCGGCTGGGCCGCCGGGCGGGCCGCCGAGCGCACCATCGTGCCGGCCATTTCCGCCAAGGCGGACTCGGTCGGGCGCTCCGCCGCGGCGCTGGTGGAAAACGCCGTGCAGGCGGGCATCCCGCTCGACCAATTGGTGGGCGTGCGCGACTATTTCGACAGCCTGCGGGCGACCAATGCGGAGCTGGCGCAGATCCGCATGATGACCACCTTCGGCGCGGTGCTCACCGAATCGGGCGCGCCGAACCTGCCGGCCGACACGCCCATAGTGTATTCCGCCGTCACCGCGCGCAGCGGTGCCCCGCTCGCCACCATCGCCATCGCCATCGACACCAGCGTCATTTCGGCCCAGGTCAGCGCGGTCCTGGTGGATGTGGCCTTCATCGGCATCGTGTCGCTGCTGGTGGCGCTCGAACTGGTGGCGCTGGTGGTGGGCACCAGCGGCGTCGAGGCGCTCGCCGCGCTGGAAGCGCGCATCCGGGCCCTCGCCGGCGGCCGCCTGTCCCAGCACGCCGACGCCGCCAAGCTGCCGCTGATCGCCCCCATCGACGCCCGCGTGGAGCAGGTGAACGCGGTCCACCGGCAGGTGCGCGCCACCGCCGAGGAGAAGGGCGACGCGCGCGCCCTCGCGGCCCTCGCCGAGGTGGAGACCCGCACCGGCCTCGGCTCCGTGCATCCGGGCGAGAATCACGCCGCGACCATCGTGCGGCCGGCGCTGTTCCTGTTCATGGTGGCGGAGGAACTCACCCGCCCGTTCCTGCCGCGCCTGGTGCAGGGCCTGGTGCCGGCGCACCTGCCGTTCAGCCTCGACTTCGCCATGAGCCTGCCGATCGTCGTGTTCATGGCCGGCGTCGCCTTGTGCCAATTGCCGTTCGCCGTGGCCTCCGAACGCCTGGGGCGGCGCTCCTCCTTCATGCTGGGCGCGCTCGTCGCCGCGGTCGGCTATTGCGCCTCCGGCCTCACCGAGGATTATTGGCTGTTCCTCGGCACCCGCTTCCTGTCGGCCATCGGCTATGCGCTGGTGTTCGTCTCCGCGCAGGGACACGTGATCGACCATTCCCGGCCGAGCGAGCGCACGGCGGGCCTCGCGGTGTTCGTGAAAGCGATCATGGTGGCGGGCCTGTGCGGTCCGCCCATCGGCGGCGTCATCGCCGACCGGCTGGGCGGGCAGGCCGCCTTCCTGGTCTCGGCCAGCCTTGCCGTGATCGCCCTGGTGGTCGCCTTCTTCTCCCTGCCGCGCTCGGCGCCGCGCCGCGGCAGCGCCGGGGTCGGCGTGTCGGACCTTGCCGCCGCGCTCAAGGCGCCGCGCCTCGCGGCCCTGCTGTTCGGCTGCGCGCTGCCGGCGAAATTCCTGCTGGTGGCAGTGTGCTTCTATCTCGTCCCGGTGGAATTGCAGCGCGAGGGCTATAGCGCCGCCGCCATCGGCCGGCTGCAGATGATCTATCCCATCCTGATGGTGGTGGCGGTGCCGGTGTTCGCCGCGCTGGCGGAGCGGATGAACGCGCGCTCCGGCTTCGTGATCGCCGGCGGGCTGGTGGCGGGGGGCGGCGCGCTGCTGCTGACGCTCGGCACCTCGCCGGCGCTGATCGCGCTGGTGCTGGCGCTGCTGGGGATCGGGCAATCCATGTCGATCGCGCCGCAATCGGCCTTGGTGGCGGACAGCGCCCGCCACGTGCCCGGCGGCAGCTCGGCCGGGGTGCTCGGCCTGTTCCGCCTGATCGAGCGCTCGGGCAATGCGGCCGGGCCGGCAGCCGCCGGCTTGCTGCTGGCCGCCATCGGTTTTGCCGCGGCCACCGCCTCGATCGGCATAATGGTGGTGGCGGGAGCCCTCGCCTTCGCGCTATCTGGTCGCCACGCATCCGCCACCCCGACCGAGGCCGCCCACCGGCCCGAGGTCTCACCGGAAGGAACCCCTCTGTGATGGACCGGCGCTCCGTTCTCTCCCTGGGCCTGGGTGCCGGCGCACTCGGCGTCATGGGCACGCCCGCGCCGGCCTTCGCGCAGGACCGCCCGTTCCGCATCCTGATGCTGACGTTTCGCGGCGATACCGACGTCGAACGCGGCTTCCGCTATTTCTTCGAGGGCGCCGGGGTGAAGGCGCAATTCCTCACCCGCGACGTGGAGCGCGACGCCACCAAGGTCAAGCCGATCCTCGCGGAGGTGCTCCCCACCTTCAAGCCGGACCTGATCTACACCTATGGCACGCCCAACACGCTGGCGGTCGCCGGCCCCTATGACGCGCCGGCCGACGCGCCGTTCGTGCGCGACATTCCGGTGGTGTTCGCCCTGGTCGCCGCGCCGGTGCAGGTGAAGATCGCGCCCTCGGTGGCCTCCTCCGGCCGCAACGTGACCGGCGCCGTGCACGTGGTGCCGACCGACGTGCAGATGCGCGCGATGCAGACCTACAAATCCTTCTCCAAGGTGGGCGTGATCTATTCCCCGAACGAGAGCAATTCCCTCGTCATCGTGCGCGAGATGAAGGCGTTCTGCGACAGCGTGGGCGCCACCCTGGTGACCCAGCCGCTGACCATGAAAGGCACCCGCCCCACCGGCGACGGCGTCGAGGACTTCGTACGCAACATGCGCGCGGAGGGTGTGGACTGGCTCTATCTGCCGCCCGATACCTTCCTCGCCACCATCTTCAACCGCATCGCCCCGGTGGCGATCGACGTGGGCCTGCCCACCTTCGGCTCCACGGAATTCTTCCTGCGCGAGGGCGAGGGCCTTGTCGGGCTGGTCAGCCGGTATTATTCGGTGGGCCAGCTGGCGGCGTCGAAAGCGGTCGAAATCCTGGTGCAAAAGAAGGCGCCCAAGGATATTCCGATCGAAACGTTGAAGCGCTTCGCCCTGATCATCAATATGAATGTGGCGAAGAAGCTTGGCGTGTTCCCACCCATCGTCATGCTGAACTATGCGGAAGTCCTCACATGATGGCCGGTGCATCGGCAATGGCGCCGCTGGATGACAGCCTGACCTGGCGTGAGCTGGGCTCGGGGGACCTCGACGAATTGGAGACGCTGCATCGCCTGGCGGTGGGTCCCGTGGTGCGCCCCGATATCGTCAAGCCGGAATCGCGGTCCTATTTCGCCAGCATCCTCAATGGTCGCGGCCGGGTGATCGGCGCCTACGACGGCCGGCTGATCGCCTATGGCATCCTCCAGCATGACCATTCCCCGGCGGACGACCCGCGGCGCGAGCTGGGCCTTGAGCCGGGCGCGCCGGTGGGCCGGCTCGCCGGCGCATCCGTAGCGCCGGCGTTCCGGGGCCGCGGCCTCCAGCGCCTCACCATCAGCGCCCGCGTCGCCATGGCGCCGGCGGACATGGCGCTGTTCTCCACTGCCGCGCCGGTCAACACGCCAAGCTGGGCGAGCCTTCTGGCGGAAGGCTTTCCGATCCATGGCATCGTGCAGCGCTACGGCGGCTATCTGCGCTACATGATGGTCCGCGACGGCGCCACCTACGACCCGGCGCACGCGGTGACGGTGGACCCGCTGAACCTGCCCCTTCAGGACGAATTATTCGCCAAGGGGTGGCATGGGTTTGCCCGTTCGCGCCTCCCGTCGGGCGCGCCCGGAATCCTGTTTGCCCCGCCACAGCCGAGACTTGCGTGATGTCCCGGTGCGTGATGTTCTGGCCCGCTCAGCTGGCGCCACCCGCCCCCCCTTTCCGGGAGCCGCCCGCCGGCGAACCATGAGCACGTCCCTCCCCCCCCAGGCGCCGATTCGCGCATCGCTCACCATCGACGCGACCGTCGATGCGATCGCCGACGCAACGGAATGGCTCGGCACCCTCGCGGAGGCTGAGGACTGGCCGGTGGCGCTGAAATTCGGCCTCGAGCTGAGCGTCGAGGAGGCATTGGCCAACGTGGTCTCCTATGCTTTTGAAGGCATCGACGCCGCACCCATGATCCGCCTGGACCTGCTGGAGCTGGACGGCGATCGCATCGGCGTGCGGATCGTCGACAACGGCATTCCCTTCGACCCCACCAATGTGGCCGAACCCGAGGTGCCCGAGAGCGTCGAGGACGCCAAGATCGGCGGCCACGGCGTGCAATTGATGCGGCACTTCCTGGAAAGCCTCACCTATCAGCGCCAGGGGAACGAAAATCATCTCACCCTGGTGACAAAGCCGAAGACACCCTGACACATGCCTGAAATTCGCTTGGTCCCCTCATGCTGATCCTGGCCGGGCTTCTGGCCGGGCTGGGCCTTCTGTTCATCGGCCTCAAGCTGATGAGCGTTCATTTGCAGCAGGCCATGGGCCGGCGCGTGCGCACCATGCTGAAGGCGGCGACGCGCTCCTCCTTCTCCGGCTTCTTCTGCGGCGCCTTCGCGGGCGCGGCCGCGCAATCCAGCAATGCGGTCACGCTGATCGCCGGCAATCTGGTGCGCGGCGGCGTGTTCACCACGCGCGACGCCATTCCCGTGGTGGCGGGTGCGAATGTCGGCACCTCCGCCTTGGTGTTCATCGCCTCCATCGACATGCGCCTGGCGGTGCTGCTGCTCATCGCCCTGGTGGGCATGACCTACCAGCTGCGGCTCGACCGGCGGCCGAACTGGCGCGACTGGATGGGCGTGACGCTCGGCCTCGCGCTGCTGTTCCTGGGATTGGATTTCATCAAGTCGGCGCCGAAGGGCATCGACATCACGCAGGCCGCGGACGCGCTGTCGAGCGGCATGACCCCGCTGATCGGCCTTGCCATCGGCTTCATCGCGGCGGTGATCACCCAGTCCGCCTCCACCGCCACCATCCTCGCGGTGGCGGCGACCAAGGCGCGGCTGCTGGGGCTGGAAGATGCCTTCTACCTGATCCTCGGCGCCAATTTCGGTTCGGGCATCGCCACCCTGGTGTCGGCCGGCGGCCTTGCGGGCATCGGCAAGCAATTGTGCTTCGTCCACATATTGGTGAAGGGCGTCGGCTGCGTGATCGTGTTCGCCCTCTGGCAGGGCGCCAAGCTGGCCGGCTGGGACAGCGCGGCCATCCTCTCCGATCTCGGCGGCGGCGAGCCCACCTTGTCGATTTCGCTGCTGTTCCTTGCGCTTCAGCTGAGCGGCGGCCTGGTGATCACCGGGCTGCGCGGGCTGACGGAGAAAATCTCCGTGGCGCTCAGTCCGGCCTCGGTGGAGGATCAGGTGTCGCGGCCCCGCTTCATCCATGATGCGGCCCTGGGCGATCCGTCCACCGCGCTCGATCTCGCGAGCCGGGAGACCGACCGGCTGGTGAGCCTGCTGCCGGACCTTTTGCCCGACCTCGACCAGAGTTCCACCGGCGCCGCCAAGCAACGCACGGTGCTGTGGCACGGTTCGAGCACCATCGTCACGGCGACCAGCCAGTTCGTGGTGCGGGTGATCGAGCGGCGCGTCGGCCGGGAGGACCTGGACCTCGCGCTGCACCTTCAGGAACAGCTCGATCTCGTCAAATTCCTCCAGGACACGCTGCACGATTTCTCGCAGGTCGTGGAAGAGTTCAAGGATCTGCCGCCGCTCGCCTTCAACCTGTCGGAAGCGCTGCGCACCATCGTGCTCTCGCTCGTGGATGCGCGCAGCGGCACGAACGAGGATTTCGACATCTTGATCGCCCTGACCTCCGACCGCAGCGATCTGCTGGATCGCATCCGCCGCGCGCTCGCCGGCTCCGCGCTCGGTTCCGGGGAGGAGGCCCGCAAGCTGCTGCTCGCCACCAGTATGTTTGAACGCGCGGTATGGCTGGTGCGGCGCCTCGCAGTGGCGTTGCGCCCGGATGCGAATGACGATAAGCCGGCAGTTGCACGTAACAAGGTGAACCTGGAAGAGGCTCATGCAGATTGAGCGCGAACAAGCCGGCGAAGACGTTCTGCTGAAGGTGGCCGGCCGTCTCGACACCCCGAACGCCAAGCCGTTCGAAGCAAGCCTGCTGGAGGTGGTGAACACCACCGGCGGCGGCATCGTGGTGGACCTCGCGGGCGTGGTCTATGTCTCGTCCTCGGGCCTGCGCGCCCTTCTGGTGGCGGGCAAGGCCATGCGCACCGCCAAGCGCAAGCTGTCCCTCAAGTCGCTTCAGCCGCAGATCCGCGAAGTGTTCGACATCTCCGGCTTCTCGACCCTGTTCGAGATCAGCTGAGTTCGAGATCAGTTGACCGCGCCGGCAGCCCGGCCGCCGGAACTGCCCCCGCCGTAACGCCGGCCGGGGGAGCGGCCCCGGGGAGCGGCCGGCTTCGGTGCCCGCACCTCCTCAGTGCCGCACCTCCTCAGTGCCGCGTCTCTTCAGTGCGTGTCGTCGGCGTGGTTGCTCAGCCGGTCGGACAAGGCGAGCACCAGGCTCGACAGCACGAACACCGCATGGATGATGACCAGCCACATCAGCCAGGTGGTATCGGCGTTCTTGTCGAGGTTCATGAACGCCTTGAGCAGCGCGATGGCGGAAATCGCCACGATCGAGGCCAGCAGCTTCTGCTTGAGCCCGCTGAAATCCACCCGCGTCATCCATTCCGGCCAGTCGGGATGGCCGTTGGGGTCGATCTTCGAGACGAAATTCTCATAGCCCGAGAAGATCACGATCAGCACCAGATTGCCGGTGAAGGTGAGGTCCACCAGGGTCAGGATGCCGAGAATGGTGTCGGCTTCGGTGGCCTCCATGGCGTGCATGACGAAATGCAGCAGCTCGTGGCCGAACTTGAACAGCAGCACCAGCAGCGCGACCACGAGGCCGATGTAGAACGGCGCCATCAGCCAGCGGCTGCGAAAGAGTATGCCCTCGATGCCCCGTTCCAGCATGGCCGTCCCCGTCTGGTCTGTGCGTCGCAGCATGCCTCGCATGCAACGGCGCCGAGGGCAAGCCTGCCGGACAGCGCTGCCGCCTGTCGCGCGGGCGCTTAACGGCCCGGGCGCGTGAAGGGGCGCGGCGCCTTCAGCCGCGGCGCGACGTCATGGCGCGATAGGCTTCGATCACCTGGCTGTCGTCGGCCCGGCCGAGGCCCTGGGCGGAGGCGGCGAGGAACAATTGCTGGGCGAGCGCGGCCAGCGGGGTGGGCGCCTTCGCGCCCCGCCCGGCCTCCAGCACGATGCCGAGATCCTTCACGAAAGTGTCCACGGCGCTGGTGACCTTGCCGTCGTCGGCCGCCATGCGGGGACCGCGATTGTTGAGCATCCAGCTCGCCGCCGCGCTCTCGCCGAAAATCTCCAGCAATTGCGGCAAATCCAGCCCCGCCCGTTCGGCCAGCGAGAGCGCCTCGGCGGCGGTGGCGATATGCACGCCGCACAGAAGCTGGTTGATGGTCTTCACCATGGCGCCCTGCCCCGGCCGGTCGCCGACCCGGAACAGCCGGCTGCCCATGGTGCGCAGCACGTCTTCGGTGCGGGCATAGAGCGGATCGGGGGCGCTGGCCATGACGGTCAGGCCCGCATTCTGCGCGCCCACGACGCCGCCGGAAACCGGCGCATCGACCAGCCCGCGCTGGGAGAGGGCAAGCCGCGCCGCCATGGCTTCCACGCGCGGCGGGGAACAGGTGGAGCACAGGATCACCGCCCCGTCGCCCGCCAGCGCGTCCGCCGCGCCGGCCTCGAACAGCACCTGCTCGGCCTGGTCGGCATTCACCACCATCAGCACCAGCAGGTCGGCGCCCTGCGCCGCATCGGCCGGAGACGCGGCCGCGCGTCCGCCGCCGGCGGCGAAGGTCGAAAGCGATGCCGCGTTCAGATCGAAGCCGGCCACCGCGTGCCCGGCCGCCACCAGATGCTGGGCCATGGGCAAGCCCATGGCGCCGAGCCCCACAAAACCGATCCGCATCGTCCTATTCCTTCACCGCGCCGGTCATGGACGAGACGTAATAGTCCACGAAGAACGAATAGAGGATCACCACCGGCAACGAGCCGATGAGCGCGCCGGCCATCAGCGCCCCCCATTCATAGACGTCCGAGCGCACAAGCTCCGTCAGCACGCCCACCGGCACCGTCTTGTTCTCGGACGATTGGATGAAGGTGAGCGCATAGATGAACTCGTTCCACGACAAGGTGAAGGAGAAGATGCCCGCGGAAATCAGCCCCGGCACCGAGAGCGGCAGCAGCACCTTGGTCAGGATCTGCCAGCGCGAGGCGCCGTCCATCAGCGCGCATTCTTCCAGCTCGTAGGGGATGGAGCGGAAATAGCCCATCAGCAGCCAGGTGGAGAACGGGATCAGGAAGGTCGGATAGGTGAGGATCAGCGCCAGCTTGCTGTCATAGATGCCGAGATGGAACACCATCAGCGCCAGCGGGATGAACAGGATCGACGGCGGCACCAGATAGGCCATGAAGATGCCGAGCCCGACCCAGCGCGAGCCGTGGAACCGCATGCGCTCGATGGCATAGGCGGCGAACACCGAGGCCACCAGCGAGATCGCCGTCGCGCACACCGATACCAGGATCGTGTTCCAGAGCCAGCCGGGATAGGAGGTCTCGAACAGCAGGTATTTGATGTGCTCGAGCGTCGGCTCCCACACCCAGAGCGGGGAATAATTGGTGTAGTCGGTGAGCTGCCAGTTCGGCTTGATGGCGGTGAGCGCCATCCAATAGAACGGGAACAGCAGCACGAACACGAACACCAGCAGCGGCAGCATCACGGTGATGAGGCGCTTGGGCAGGCTGTCGAGATAGCTCATGCCGGTGGAATTGTCGGTGACGCCTTGATTGGTCATGTCCGGCACTCCGCGCGGGCAGGAAGGAAGGAGACGGGGCGGGTCATGATCATCAATCCCCCCCGCCCTGCTGCCACTTGCGGCGCTGCAATCCGAAGAAGCTGAACAGGATGGCGGAGAGCAGGAACGGGATCATCGCCACCGCGATCGCCGCGCCCTCGCCCAATTGTCCGCCGGGAATCGCCCGTTGGAAGGACAGCGTCGCCATGAGGTGGGTGGCGTTCAGCGGCCCGCCGCGGGTGAGCACATAGATCAGCTGGAAGTCGGTGAAGGTGAACAGCACCGAAAACGTCATCACCACGGCGATGATCGGCGAGAGCATGGGCAGCGTGATGTAGCGGAAGCGCTGCCAGCCGCTCGCCCCATCCAGCGTCGCCGCCTCGTGCAGGGAGGCCGGGATGGTCTGGAGCCCCGCAAGCAGCGAGATCGCGACGAAGGGAATGCCGCGCCAGACATTGGCGGCGATCACCGACATGCGGGCATTGGTGGTATCGCCGAGGAAATTGATGTTGGTGGAGATCAGCCCCATCTTCATCAGCGCCCAGGAGATGACCGAGAATTGCGCGTCGAAGATCCACCAGAAGGCGATCGCCGAGAGCACGGTCGGCACCACCCAGGGCAGCAGCACGATGGCGCGAAAGAAGCTCTTGAACGGCAGGTTCTCGTTCAACAGCAGCGCGAGCCACAAGCCGAGCGCGAACTTCAGGATCGAGGCGCCGATGGTATAGATCAGCGTATTGAACACCGCGAGCCAGAAGATGCTGTCGCCCCAGAGGGATTCGTAATTCTCCAGGCCGATGAACACGCCGTCCCGGCCGATGCGGGTATCGGTGAAGCCGAGCCACACGCCGAGGCCGAGCGGATAGGTCAGGAAGAAGATCAGAAATACCGCGGCCGGCAGCAGGAAGATCAGGCCGAGCACATGCCGGCCCTGCCCGATACCCGCCCACCAGGTCCGCAGATTGAAACCGGGCGCTGCGCGCGCCGTTACCTCAGACATGAACTCGCTCTCCCTGAACCCGCTGATGCACCTGAGGTCGGCCCCGGAACCCGCCGCCCCGCAGGGCAGCCCTCGCCCACGGGGAAAGCCGTCGCCCGCCGGCGGCGCTGCGCCCGGCCGGCCGAACCGGCCCTGCCGGGGGCTGCGCGCCGGCAGGGCATGTTGAAGCGTAGATCACGCGCGGAAGATCCCCCGCGAGAGATCACCCTTGGGTGTTCACCGGCGATAGATGCGGTTGGCGCGGGTTTCCGCGCGCTTGGCGGCTTCTTCCGGGGTGCGCTGGCCGGTGGCGGCTTCCGCCACCATGTCGACCACGATCCATCGGAGGCCTTCGCATAAGGCGCGTGGTTGGGATCGGAGGTCCACACCGGATTGCTCGCGAACGCCTTGAGCGTCTGGCAGCAATAGGCGCTGGCGCCCTGGATCCAGGCGTTCATCTGCGGCGCGTCGAACATGAAGGCCATATAGGCCTGCGCCGCCTGCGGGAACTTGGAATATTTGAAGATGCAGGCCGAGGTGGTCTGCGTCAGCTCCGCCACGCCGCCGGGGCCGACCGGCATGTTGGTGGTCTTGATGTCCTTGGCCATGTCGGCGAGCTTGGGATCGTTCTTCGCCGCATAATAGAGCGACACGCCGTTGGCGGTCACCGAAATCTCGCCCGCGATGAACGCGCGGTTGTTGTTGACGTCGAGCCAGCTTTCGGTGCCGGGAATGAAGGTCTTGTAGAGTTCGGCGGCATATTTCAGCGCGGCGACCGTCTCGGGGCTGTTGATCACAACCTTGGACTGCTCGTCCACCATCTTGCCGCCGTGGCTCCACAGCACCCAATGGCAGAAATTATTGCCGTCGCCCACGCCGTGGCCGAGCGTGAAGCCCATGGGGTGATTCTTCGCCTTCAGGGCCTTGGCGAGCTCAAGGAAGCCCTTGGTCTCGTTCGGGAATTGCGAGAATCCGGCGTCCTTCACCCAGCTTTCGCGATAGCACACCGCATTGCCGATGGTGGCGAGCGGCAGGGCGATGAACTTTCCGTCCGCCTTCGCATAGGCCTCGTTGCCCGGATACCAGCCGCCGAATTTCGCGCCGAGGGCGTTGGCGAGCGGCGTCACGTCGAGCAGCTTGTCGGGATATTGCTGGGCATCGTCGAACCAGACCCAGACGATGTCGGGGCCGGAGCCCACGTTCGCCGCCACCGCCGCCTTGGGGCGGATGTCTTCCCAGCTCTCCTTGTCGATGCGCACTTCGATGCCGGTCGCCTCGGTGAATTTCTTGGTATTGGCGAGCCAGGCGTCTTCCTCGCCCTTCACGAACGGCGACCAGCGCAGCACGCGCAGGGACGCGCCCGGCTCGGGCTTGAACTGGGGCATCGCGGCGCCCTGCGCGAAGGCGGGCATCGCGCCGAGGCCCGGCAGGGCCGCCGCGCCGGCAAGCCCGGCGCCGCCGAGCAAAACGTTACGTCTGGAAATGGTCATGGCGTTCCTCCATGGTGACTTATTTGGCGTTGTCACGTCCTGCCGGCCGCCTGGGTCCTCGCCCTTAGGGTCTTGCCCTCTGGATCTTGGCCCTCTGGATCTTGGCCCTTCGGTCTTTCGGCAGAATTCAGTCTGGCACGTCGCCGGCTCCGGCGCGCGCGCTTTTCAGGCCCGCGCGCTCACGCCTCCAGGCGTGCGCCGGTGGCTTCGTCGAACAGGTGCTGGAGGCCGGGCATCGGCGCGACATGGACGATCTCGCCCGGCGCGAACATCATCCGCTCGCGGAACAGCAGGGTCACTTCCTGTTCGCGCGCCGTCTCGGTGCCGAGGCGGGCCACCACCAGCAATTCCGAGCCGGTGGGCTCCACCACCACCACCCGCACCGGCACGCCCTGCGGGTCGATGCGCACATGCTCGGGCCGCAGCCCATAGACCGCGCGGCGCCCGCTGGCGGAGCCGGGCACCCGCTCCAGGGGCAGCACCACGCCGCTGTCGCTCATGAAGCGGGCGGTGCCGTTCACCTGCACCCTGCCCTTGATGAAATTCATCGAGGGCGAGCCGATGAAGCCGGCGACGAACTGGTTGGCGGGCTTGTCGTAGAGGTCGAGCGGCGCGCCGATCTGCTCCACCACGCCGTCATGCATCACCACGATCTTGTCGGCCATGGTCATGGCCTCGATCTGGTCGTGGGTCACATAGACCGTGGTGGTCTTCAGGCGCTGGTGCAATTCCTTGATCTCGGTGCGCATCTGCACGCGCA
>NCEH01000112.1 GCA_002304505.1 Rhizobiales bacterium 32-66-11
GGCCGCCTGCACCTCGGAATGCGCGTCGGTATAGCGTGCGCGCAGGCTCGCCAGCTCGGCGGAGACCTGCACGATGGATTCCTCGATGCGCCCGATCAAAGGATTGGTGCTGGCGAGGCGCTTGCGCAGATCCTGAAGCGCGGCATCCGCGCTGCCCAGCGCCATCTGCTTTTCCTCCAGCTGCTGGATCAGCCCGGCGAGCCGCTGGACGGTGGCGTTGTAGAGCGCCGGCAGCTTGTCGGCATTGGCCGAGCGGAACGCGGCGAAGGCCTGCTCGGCCTGATCGAGGGTGGCGCGGCGCTCGTCCATCTGCTGCTTCAGGAAGCGCTCGCTGTCCTGAACCGCCGTGCGCTCGGGCGAGACCAGGCGCTCCACGAAGCGGTTGGCGATGGCGGTCAGGGTTGCCGCCGGCGAGAGCGGATCGCTGGAGCGCAGCCGCATTTCGATGATGTCGCTGCCCACCAGCTGGATGTTCACCGCCAGCGAAAGCGCCCGTACCATGTAATCGCGGTCGCGCGGGTCCGTGGTCGGGCCGATCCGCCCGAGATCCTCCAGAACCTTGCCCAGCACCACCTCCGAATGGGCGAGGGCGACCAGGGCCGACATGCGCTCCTTCAGATTGGGATTGATGGAAATGTCCTTCAGGATCGGGTTGAGCTTGGAGGGCTCCTGCACCAGCATCGTCATGCGCGCCTCGTAGCGCTTGGGGGCGACCATGGCGGTCACCACCGCGAGCGGCGGCAGAAGCAGCAGCGGGATGAATGCCAGGAACCGGCGCCGCCACGCCACCTGGGCGATATAAGCGAGGGTGTCCGAGGTGCTTTCGAACAGCGCGCTCATGGGCGGCTTCCCGCGAGAACGCGCACCGTATCGGGCTCAAGATCCGGGTCGTAGAGCTGGGTGGCGGGAAGATCCGGCGGCAGAAGGGCCTTGACCGCACGCGCCCGCTTGTTCGCCAGCAGCGCCTGGGCGAACGGATCGGCGGCGGTGCCCGGACCGGCAAGCACCGTCACCGCGCGTCCGGGACCGAGCCGGGCCGCCTTGAGCGCTTTGGCCAAGGCCGCCGCGTCGGCCGCGCCCGGCGCGTCCTGCCCGGGCTCAAACACGATATCGATCAGCGGCGCGCGGGTGGATGGGCGCGGCAGGGCGCCCGTGGTGTCTCCCGTGGGATCTGCGGCGAACGCGCTGACCTGCCGTGCGGCGGGCGCCGAGGACGCCGTTTCGGCGCGCAGCGCACGGCGGGCGGCGGCGGCCTCCGGCGTCGTGGCCTCGGGGGGAGGCCCGCCCGCCGCCCCGGACGCGGCAGAGGCATTCGAAGACGCCTGGGCGACCGCCGGCTGGTCCTGAACCGCGCGGGCGCGCGCCAGAATGTCGGTGACGCTCACGGCGGTTCCATCGCCTTTCTGCGCTGCCGCGGCGGCGCGCGCCTCGCGCAGCTTGTCTTCCGCCATCACCGTCGTCTGCACCGAAACCGGAATGAGCGCGGTGGGATCGCGTGGACCCGCGCAGCCGCCCAGCCCTCCCGCGAGCAGAGCCCACAGAAGGACGGCGGCGAAGCGTTCTGGACCACGCCGGCTCCCCATCACCCTTTCCCCCGAAGCGCCCGTCCCCGAATCGGCGGATCACAGGCCTCAAGTTTACCGTCATCCGCCTTAATAGATGATTCCGCTGCGGCCTCGGCCATCGCGCGCGCTCAGAACCGCCCGAGCGCGGTCTCGACCGCCTCGGCGCGCCGGTCCCATCCCTCTTGCGCCACCGCCAGCTGGCGCAGCCGCGCCAAGGCGCCACCGGCCTGGTTCGCCGCCGCCTCGATGGCGCCCGCGAGATCGCCGCCGGGCTCTATGGTGCTGACCAGATGGGCATAGGGCGCGAGCGCGGGGAAGCGGGTCGCCGCCACCGGCGTGCCGCTGGCAAGATATTCGCGCAGCTTCAGCGGGTTGCAGGCGCGGATCTGCGGCGTGTCGCGGAACGGGATGAGCGACACCGTCCAATGCTGCACATAGCCCGGCAGCGCCGCATGGGGCCGTGGGCCGAGGAAGCGCACGTTCTCCAGCCGCGCCAGGGCCGAAACATCGGTGCGCACCGGCCCGATGAACACGAACGTCCAGTCGAACAGCGCCTGCGCCGCGCGCGCCAGCATCGGCACGTCCAGCCAGTCGGAAATGCTGCCATAGAAGCCGGCCACCTTGCCGTCCGGCAGATCGGGGGCGGGCGGGGCGGGGCTGGAGAACACGCGCGCGTCCACCCCATGGGGCACCAGAACCGTCTTTTCGCGCGGAAAGCGCTCCGCAAGCACCGGGCTCGCGGCGATCACGAGGTCGGCCTTCTCCACCAGCCGGCGCTCCATATCCAGCACCGGCGCATGGTCGACGCCCGAGAGCGCGCCGAAATCATCGCCGCAATAATAGACCACCGCCCGCTCGCCGAGCGTTCCCACCACCGGCAATGCGCTCGGCAGCGAGGTCCACAGGATCGGCCGCACGATGTTTTCCTGCGCCATCACGGCGCGCAATTGCCCGCCCAGGAGCCGGGCGTTCGCCGCCTCCGCGAGCGGATTGCCGGGCCAGGGCACGGCGCGCGGCGCCACCACGCGGAAGCCCGGCGCGGCGCCCGGCGCATCGACGCCGGATCCGCCGGGCGCGGCACCCGCGGGGTCCGGCGCGCCGGCGAGCGCGGCGAGCTTGTGCGCCACCCGCCGCATGTCGCCCAGGCGCGGGCGCCGCAGGCCGATGGAATTCACCCACACGATCTTATGGGTGCGCGCCAGATGGCCGATGAGATGCTGGGTCGAGGAGGGATGGCCGCCCCAATCCTCGCCGAAGACGATCAGATCAGCTGCCATGACCGCCCCTCTCCCCCTGTTCGCCCCGCTCCCCCTGGCCGGGCGGCGCCGGCGCGTGCGCGCGGGGAAAGGCCGCCCGCGGCGCCGGGCGCGGCGGTGGGAGAAAGTCCGCTTCCCCCTCCGCGTCCGGGGGCGCGAGCGCGCGATCCAGTGCGACGCTGAGGGCGAGGATGACATAAAGCGGCCATGTGGTGCCCTGTGTGAGGAAGGTGCCGGAGACACAGAAGCTGCCGAGGCCCGCCAGCAGCGCCACCGCCGACATTTTCAAGCGCGGATCCACCTCGGGTGCCTGCGCCGCCTTCAGCGAATGCAGGCACATGCGCCACATACAGGCGACCAGCACCATCAATGTGACGAAACCGGGCACGCCGATCTCGCCGAGAATGCCGAACCAGGTGGAGTGCACGGCATGGGGCTTGCCGTCCCAGGTATCGGAATATTCGAAATAATTCGCCGTGAAATTGGCGATGCCGACGCCGGTGAGCGGATTGCGGATCGCCATGCTGGTGGCGGCGCGCCAGGCGGTGAGGCGGCCTTCGGACGATTCGTCCACGATCGCCCCTTCGCTCGCCCCGCCCGACGAGCGGCCGGAAATGCCGGCGGCGGCGAACAGGATCATGAGGCAGGCGAGGCCGCCGCCGATCAGCACCAGCTTGCTCTTCACGAACCGGCTGCCGATCACCGCCGCCACCGCCGCGAGCCCCAGCAGGCCGCCGCGGCTCTGGGTGCACATGATGCCCCAGAAGATGGTGCCGCAGGCTACCGCGCCGAGCAGCCGGTCGGCCCAGCCGCAGCGTCCCGTGAGCAAGGCGGCGGCGAAGGAGAAGGGAAACAGCAGCGCCAGCGCGAGATCGTTGGGATCACCCAGCAGCGAGCGGATGTCGCGCCCGATGGTGACGCGCGTGCCCTCCACGAGGCCGATGCCATTCATCCAATTATAGATCGCCACCATGGCCACCACCGAGCCGAACACGCAGAACGACCGGCTGATCAGGCTGAAATCCGCCGGCTTGCGCGTCGCCCAGGCCACCACAAAGGTCATCAGCCCGATCTTCACGAACACGTCCGACCAGAAGGTGAAGGCCAGATCCTTGCTTTTCGCGAACACCACCGAGACCGTGCAGAAAAAGAAGAACAGCGCGAAGATCTTCAGCTCGCGCGTCCAGAACACCTTCATCGTGCGTAGGAAGAACAGATGCCAGCCGATCACCGCGATGGTGAGCACGGCCAGCAGCAGCGGGATCTTCAGATTGAGCAGGACCGGGAACACCTCGGGAATGCGCAGGAAGGAGAAGATGATGAACAGGATGCACGGCACGAACGGCCAGCGGAACGCGAAGATCAGGAAGATCAGCCCGAACGCCAGGGCGATCGGCACCACCGGTTCGCTGACGGCGAGCCAGGCCGCGAACACCGCCAGCACCGCGCCCACGGCGATGGCGATCTCGCGCCAGGGACGCGGGCGCGGATCGGCGGGAGGATCGAAAAGGCGTTCGGTCACACGGGGCTCGCGGCGCAGCTGGCGATGGCTGCGAGTCTACACGCGCCCGTCCCGCCCCGCGAGGGCGGCATCATAAAGCGCGAGAATTTGAGGCAGGCGGGCGCGCGGCCCGTAGGCGACATGCACCTTCTCCCAGGCCCGATGCGAGAGCGCGGCACGCGTGGCGTCGTCCGCCCCCGCCCAGCGCTCCAGCACGGCCGAGGCGGCAGCGAGATCGCCGGGCGCGAACAGATAGCCGTTCGCGCCATCCTCGATCAGCTCCGGCAAGGCGCCGAGCCGGCTTGCCGCCACCGGCACCCCCGCCGCCATGGCCTCGATGGCGGCCATGGGCAGGCCCTCCGCCCGCGAGGGCATGAGCAGCAGGCCGACGCGCGGCCAGATGGCGGCGGGATCGCTCACCATGCCGTGGAACCGTACCGACCCGCCGTGGGCGGCCTCAAGACCGGGGCGCATCGGCCCGTCGCCGAACATCTCGAACGACAGGCGGCCGGCGATCCGTTCCGCCAGGGCGCAGAACAGGTCCGGCCCTTTCTCCGCGCTCAGCCGGCCGACGAAGGCGATGACGCGGGAGGACGGCGGCGCCGGCGCGTCATCCGGCACCGGCACGAAATTGCCGATCACCGACACCGGCTGCGGCAAGGTCCGCGCGATCGGTTCGCTCACCGCGATGCGCGGGCCGAGGCGCGCGGTGGCGGCATCGAGCGCCTGGTAGAGCGAAACCGGAAAGCGCCCCTTCTCCCCCGCATGGAAGGTGGAGAGGCAAGGAATGCCGGCGAGCCGCGCGGCGAACCGGCCGAGAATGCCCGCCTTGTAGCCATGGGTGTGCAGCAAAGCGGGCCGCGCGTCCGTCAGCGCCCCCCGCAGCGGCCCAAAGCCGCCGGGCAACACCATGAACGGCACGGCGGCGGCGCGCAGCTGGCGCAGGAAATCATGGTCGCCATGGTCGGCCAGCAGCACCGCGCGGGCCGGCCGGCCGGCGTCGTTCAGCGCCTGGGTGAGGATCGCCACATGGCGCTCGATGCCGCCAATGCCGCGCGAATCCACCAATTGCCAGATTTCCCCGCCCGCCACCGGTCTCTCCCCGCCCCGACACCGCCGCCTTGAAACCCGCCGCGGTCATCGTACGGCGCCATGCCCGGCCTTGTGCCGGGTATCCACGCCGAACCGCCAGCGATAATTTTTAGCACGTCGCACCCAGCCGCCAGGCGCGGATGGCCGGGACACGCCGGCTCTGAGGGTCTAAATCGCCGGCGTGGCCGCGATCCACGTTCCGGGAGACTGTCCGAGCCGTTTCCGGGCGGATCGACGCGCGCGGAGCGGCGGGTGTGTCGATTGGACCCAGCCCTGCGCGGTGCGCGCATCTTCGGCTGCGCCGCTGGGTGCCCATGGACGCCGGCTCTGATATATGCGTTTTCCGCACACGAACGAACGAAGGGCGCCGCCGATCATGGCCAATGTGACAGCTTTCCCGGATAAGGCCACCATCGCCGAGCTTTCGGCGCGCATGTTCCTTGAAGTGGAGGCGGTGCGCTTCTCGTCCGGCGAGCCCTTCATCTTCACCTCGGGCTGGGCGAGCCCGGTCTATATCGACTGCCGCCGGCTGATCTCGTTTCCGCGCGTGCGCCAGGCGCTGGTGGATTTCGCGGTCTCCACCATCTATCGCGAGATCGGCTTCGAGAAGTTCGACAGCGTCGCCGGGGGCGAGACCGCGGGCATCCCGTTCGCGGCCTGGATTTCCGACCGCATGATGCTGCCCATGCAATATATCCGCAAGAAGCCCAAGGGCTTCGGCCGCAACGCCCAGATCGAAGGCCACCTCTCGGCCGGCGAACGGGTGCTGCTGGTGGAGGATCTCACCACCGACGGGCGCAGCAAGGTCAATTTCGTCAATGCCCTGCGCACCGCCGGCGCGGAATGCGAGCATTGCTTCGTGTTCTTCTATTACGACATCTTCGCCGAGGCGGCGGGGGTGTTCAGCGAAAACGGCCTGGCGCTGCATCGCCTGCTCACCTGGTGGGACATTCTCGCCGAGGTGAAGCGGCAGAACCTGTTCCCGGCAGCCCAGGTGGCCGAGATCGAATCCTTCCTCAACGATCCGCACGCCTGGTCGAAAGCCCATGGCGGCGTCGCGCAGATGGCCGAATAGCACCCGCGCGATGGACCTCTATCCTCTCCTGCGTCCCGCGCTGAGCCGCATCTCGCCCGAGACCGCCCATTCGCTCGCGATCCGCGCCCTGCGCGCGGGTTTCGGACCGACGGCGCGGACCGATTGCGATCCCATTCTCGCGACGCGGGTCTGGAACCTTGATTTCCCCAATCCGGTGGGCCTTGCCGCCGGGTTCGACAAGCATGCCGAAGTGCTCGACCCGCTGCTGCGCATGGGGTTCGGCTTCGTCGAGGCAGGCTCGGTGACCCCGCGCCCCCAACCGGGCAATCCCAAGCCGCGCCTGTTCCGCCTGGACGAGGATGACGGCGTCATCAACCGCTTCGGCTTCAATTCCGAGGGGCTCGCGCCGTTCATCTACCGGCTCGGCAAGCGGCTCGGGAACGGCGGCATCGTCGGGGCCAATGTGGGGAAGAACAAGGACACCGAGGACGCCAGCGAGGATTATGCCGCCGGCATCTCCGCCACCTGCCGCCTCGCCGATTATCTCGTGTGCAACCTGTCCTCGCCCAACACGCCGGGCCTGCGCGACTTGCAGGCGCGCGCCGAGATGGGGCGGCTGATCGGCCATGCGCTCGCCGCGCGCAACGAGAGCATTCCCGATCCCGCCGGCCGCCCGCCGCTGCTGGTGAAGATCGCCCCCGATCTCGACGACGCGGCCCTCGCCGACATCGTCGAAGTGGTGCTGGAAACCGGCGCCGACGGCATCATCCTCGGCAACACCACGCTGTCCCGGCCCGCGAGCCTGCGCAGCGCCCACAAGGGCGAGACCGGCGGCCTTTCCGGCAAGCCGCTGATGGCACTCTCCACGGAGCGGCTGGCGACGCTCGCGCGCATGACCAAGGGCCGCATTCCGCTGGTCGGCTGCGGCGGCATCGCCTCGGGCGCGGACGCCTATGCCAAGATCCGCGCCGGGGCGAGCCTGGTGCAGCTTTATTCGGCGCTGGTGTTCAAGGGGCCGGGCCTGGTGGTGCGCGTGCGCGACGAACTGGCCGCCCATTTGCGCGCCGACGGGTTTTCCTCGGTCGCCGAGGCGGTGGGCGCGGACTTGCGCTGACGCGTCGCGGTTTCCCCGCGCTGCGCCTCCGACGTCGGGAGGCCCGCGAGGGATTCGTGCACCATCTCCGCCTTGTGGCGCAGATGCTCGCGCAGCACCGTGCCGAGCGCCGTCCCGTCGCGGGCGATCAGCGCTTCCATCATGCGCTCATGGTCCTCCACCGCCTCCAGCCAGCGGGCGGGCGACTTGCGCGCCACGAAGCGGATGGCATGGATGCGCACCATCATGGATTGATAGAGCTGGGTCAGCGGCGCATTGCCGGCGATCTCGAACAGCGCCTCGTGGAACGCCCGGTTCAGATTGAGATAAGGCGCCGACTGGCCGGCGCGATAATGCGCCACCATCGCCTCGTGCATGGCCTTCAGCTCGGCCAGCTTGGCATCGGTGACGCGTGCGCAGGCGAGTTCCCCGGCCAGCGCCTCCAGCGCGCCCATGATCGGGAACAGCGCGTCGATCTCGCCATCGGACAGGCGCGCGACCATGGCGCCGCGATTGGGTGTGAGCGTCAGCAGGCCCTCGGCGGCCAGCACCTTCAGAGCTTCCCGCAATGGCGTGCGCGACACCCCGAACCGCGCGCACAGCGCCTGCTCGGCGATCTTGTCGCCGGGCTGGAGCTCGCCGCCGAGGATCAGGTCTCGCACCAAAGGCACCAGGGCGCCATGAAGGCTGCGGCGGACGATCACTGCGCTGTCGGACATGAGGATCTCATTTCTGCGCACAGAGATTTGCCGCCGCCGCGCCGCGATGCAAGCCCCGCGCGCATCGGCCGGCCGCTTTCGCGCGGATCGGCCTTTTTTGCGATCGCCGCGCCCGCCAAACAGGCAGGCAGGCGCGCAAAATGCGATCAGATCGAGCGGGCGCCGAGGCCCACCAGCAGGCTCGCCGCGATGCCGCGCGCGATTTCCGGCGAGGGATCGCCGGCGAACGCCCTGAGTCGCCCGACCAGCGAAGCCCAGGTCCGGCCCGCCGCAAGATCGGCTTCCGCCTCCACCAGGGTGATCTGGGTGCGAACCCGGCGGATCGACTTCACCATCGCCGGGCTGGTGCGATCGGCATAGGCATCGACGATCGCATGCAGCGCCGCGATGCGCGCGGCGATGTTCTTGGACACGCTGCCCGGCCGGTCGAGATAATCCACCAGGGTGGCGCCGGAGAGGGCAACCGGGTGCCGGTCGGCTATTCTGAGCCACAGGGCCCAGTCGGAGGCGGAGGGAAGTTCGGCTGGAAAACCACCCACCTCCCTCAGCACCGCCGTGCGCGCCACGGCGGTGGAGGTGCCGATGAGATTGCAGCCGAGCAGCGCCGCGCACGGATCGGCGAGGCGCTGGAAGGCGGGGGCGCCGAAGAAGAATTCGTCCGGCTTCACCAGGTCGAAGAAGGTGCTGAAGGTCTGCCCCGCCTCGTTCACGAAGCGATAATCGGTGCCGGTGAGCGCCACGTCCGGGTTGGCCGCATGGTAGGCGAGCTGGCGCGCCAGCTTGTGCTCCAGCCACACATCATCGGCATCGAGAAAGGCGACCAGTTCGCCCTCGGCGCGTTCGATGGCATAATTGCGCGCCCGCGCCGGCCCGATGCCGTCCGTGGACAGCACCCGCAGCACCGGCCAGCGCCCCACCTCCTGCGCCAGGAAGGCGTCGGTGCCATCCGTGGAGCCATCGTCGACCACCAGGATTTCCAGCCCCTCGACCTGCTGAAGGCGAATGCTCGCAAAGGCCTTCGGCAGATAGGCGAGGCAATTGCGCGTCGGCATGACGATGGAACAGATCGGCCGCATGGTCCCCCCGAACTTCCCGCCTGCCTTAGCATGGCGGCGGCTGCGTCCATAGCCGTGCGCGTGCCGCACCCCGGCGCCGCGCAGGCCCGTCGCGGGCCGGCGAAAGGGCTTGCGCGGCATCCGGGAAAAGGGAATCTTCCGCCCGCATCGCCGGAATGGATCGCGGGCGGATAGAGGCGCAATGACGTTCCGGACCCGCTTCAGCCTCCAGAGACTGCCGGCCGGGGTGCGCGAAAGCCTGTATTACGCCACCGGCATCATCATGGTTCGGGCGATCGGCCTGATCCTGCTGCCGGTCAACACGCGCTTTCTCTCCGCCGACGATTACGGCCATCTCGAAGTGCTGCTCGCCTTCGCGGACGTCGGCTCGCAATTGTTCGCGCTGGCGCTCCCAACGGCGCTGAGCCGGTTCGTCGGGGCGGCGGCGGGCTGGGACGAGCGGCGGCGGGTGTGCGCGGAAATGTTCGGCGTGGCGCTGCTGACCGCGCTTGTCTTCGGCGCCGCCGGGCTGGCGTTCGCGACGCCGCTCGCCTCGGTCCTGCCGGGCACGCCCACGGCCTGGGAAGTGCGCATGCTGCTGATCGCCCTGTGCACCGAGGGGCTGCTGGCGGTGGGCCTCACCTGGCTGCGAATCCGCGGACAGGCCGGCACCTTCCTCGCCCTCAGCCTCGGCCGTACGGTTCTGTTCGCGCTGCTGTCCATCAGCCTGCTGTATGCCGGCTTCGGCGTCATCGGCATCCTGATCGCCACCGCCGTTTCGGCCGGCGCGCAGACGCTCGCCATGGTGTGGCTGGTGGTGAAGGATACCGGCATCCGCCTGCGCGGCATCGATTGGCCGGGACTGGCGCTCTATGTGGTGCCGCTGCTGCTCTCCGGCATCGCCGCGTTCGCGCTCGGCACCTTCGACCGCTGGATCCTGGCGGATGCGGTGGACCCCGCGGCGCTCGGCCTCTACGGCGTCGCGGTGCGCATCGGCGTGCTGACCGCCGTGCTGCTCCAGCCGTTCCATATGTGGTGGATGCCCAAGCGCTTCATCGTGCTGGAAGAGCCCGAGGGCGCGGCGCGCAGCGCACGCATGGTGGGGGTGGGCATCATCATCACGCTTCTGGCGGCGGCGGGGGTGGCGCTCGCCGGACCGCTGGTCATCACCCTCATGACGCCGCCCGCCTTCCATGCCGCCGCAATCTATGTGCCGTGGCTGGCGCTGATCTATGTGGTGCAGGAATCCACCTCGCTGGTGGCGGTGGGCTGCTTCCTGCGCAAGGACGGCTTCGCCCCGCTGGTGATCAATCTGGTGGCGGCGGGGGTGGTGATCGCACTCTATTTCGTGTTCATCCCGCGCTATGGAGTCGCCGGCGCCATCGGCGCGACGCTGGCCGCGCAGGTGCTGCGCTTCGCCCTTACCCTGGCGATTTCCTATCATTATGCGCGAATCGCCTATCCCTTCGGCCGGCTCGCGCTGGTGGCGCTGTTCCTGCTCGCGGCGGTCGGCGCGGCGGATGCCTGGGGCGAACCGCTGGCGCTGTTCCTGCTGGCGGGACCGGTGCTCGCGCTCGGCGCCCTGCTGACCCTGGTGCTCGGCCTGGTGCCCGCGGCCTGCGAGCGCTGGCCGCTGCTGCGCCGCTTTTCGCCCCTCGGCGAGCGCTGAGGCGGGGCGCGGGGTCGATCATGCCCCATGCCAGCGGCGGATTGCCCTGAACGCCGCGAGCACCTGCCCCCGCACGCCGCAGGCGCTTGCCTCCTCACGCCGCAGGCGCTTGCCCCCTCACGCCGCAGGCGCTTTCCCCAAGTGGCGGCGTGACGCTTTCATGACTTTGAGCGCGCCCCCTCCTATGATAGGGAGTGCCCGCGCTGCGCAACGCGCGCAACCTCGAGCCTGGCTTTGCCGGACCTTGAGGTCTAACGAAACTCACCCCTTCGTGGGCAGAATGGCGATACCCGTTAGAATGGCCGAGCGGCAGACCAGCTTCGAGTATGAAGACCTCCTCGGCAACGCCCAATTGCCGCTGCCTCCCATGCTCATGTTCGATCGCATCGCGGAGATTTCCGAGACCGGCGGCGAATTCGGCAAGGGCTTCATGCGCGCGGAACTGGCCGTGCGGCCGGACCTGTGGTTCTTCGACTGCCACTTCAAGGGCGATCCGGTGATGCCGGGCTGCCTCGGGCTGGACGCCATGTGGCAGCTGGTGGGATTTTATCTCGGCTGGCTCGGCTCCACCGGGCGCGGGCGGGCGCTCGGCCTCGGCGAGCTGAAATTCTCCGGCCAGGTGCTGCCGACCGTCTCCAAGGTGGTCTATGGCATCGAGTTCAAGCGCGTCATGCGCTCCAAGCTGGTGCTCGGCATCGCCGACGGCTGGCTCGAGGCCGACGGCACGGTGATCTATCGCGCCAAGGACCTGAAGGTCGGTTTGTTCCAGGCGGACGCCCCGGCCCCGGTTGGCGGCTGACACCGCTCCGCCACGATTGCCGGCCAGGGTGCCGGTCCGATTTAGGGAGGTGACATGCGTCGCGTCGTCGTGACCGGTATGGGCATTGTATCGTCCATCGGTAATTCCACCCAGGAAGTCCTGGCCAGCCTGCACGAAGCCCGCAGCGGCGTGACGTTCGCGGAAGATTACGCGAAGCTCGGCTTCCGCTCGCAGGTGCAGGGCGCCCCGACGCTGAAGGCCGAAGAGGTCGTGGACCGGCGCGCCATGCGCTTCCACGGCGGCGGCACGGCGTGGAACCATGTGGCCATGGACCAGGCGATCCGCGATGCGGGCCTGGAGCAGGCCGAAATTTCCAGCGAACGCACCGGCCTCATCATGGGCTCGGGCGGCTCCTCCACCAAGACCATCGTGGAAGCGGCCGACATCGCCCGCACCAAGGGTCCCAAGCGCGTCGGCCCGTTCGCGGTGCCCAAGGCCATGTCCTCCACCGCCTCGGCGACGCTCTCCACCTGGTTCAAGATCAAGGGCCTGAGCTATTCCATCTCGGCCGCCTGCGCGACCACCAACATCTGCATCGGCAATGCCTATGCTGGTGTTGGAAGAGCTGGAGCACGCCAAGGCGCGCGGCGCCCGCATCTATGCGGAAATCGCCGGCTATGGCGCCACCTCCGACGGCTCCGACATGGTCGCCCCCTCGGGCGAAGGCGCCGCGCGGGCCATGAAGCTGGCGCTTTCCGGCATCAAGGCGCCGATCGACTATATCAACCCGCACGCCACCTCCACCCCGATCGGGGACCTGAAGGAAATCGAGGCGATCCGCGCGGTGTTCGGCGACAAATGCCCGCCGATCTCCGCCACCAAGTCGCTCACCGGCCATTCCCAGGGCGCCACCGGCGTGCATGAGGCGATCTATTCCATCCTGATGATGCAGAACGGCTTCATCACCAAGAGCGCCCATATCGACGAGATCGACCCGGCCTTCGCCGACATGCCGATCGTGCGTGAGCGGGTGGACAATGCCAAGCTCGGCCATGTGCTGTCCAACGGCTTCGGCTTCGGCGGCGCCAATGCCAGCCTGGTGCTGAAGCATCTCGACGCCTGACCCCCCTCCCCGGCGCCGGCCGCACGGCCGCTGCCGGGACAGCGCGGGGAAAACCGTCAGGATCTGAAATGCCAGGTGATCGCGTTCGCGCCCGCGGAAGCGACTTGGCGATGGTTTCTGGCGACAAGGTCTGATAATCGCCGTTTCGAATGTTTCCGACCCGACAGGGTCACACCTGGGGTAGCCGGCAATGCAGGACCTGATGAAAGGCAAGCGCGGCCTCGTGATGGGAGTGGCCAACGACCATTCCATCGCATGGGGCATCGCCAAGGCCTTGGCCGGTCAGGGCGCCGAACTGGCCTTCACCCACCAGGGCGAGGCCATGGCCAAGCGGGTGCGCCCGCTGGCGGAAAGCCTCGGCTCCACCATCATCGCGCCCTGCGATGTGGAAGACCTCGCCAGCGTGGATGCGTTGTTTTCCCGGCTAAGGGACGAATGGGGCACGCTGGATTTTGTGGTCCATGCGGTCGCCTTCTCGGACAAGTCGGAGCTCAAGGGCCGCTACGCCGACAGCAGCCGGGAGAATTTCTCCCGCACCATGATCATCTCCTGCTTCTCCTTCACCGAGATCGCCAAGCGGGCGGCGGACCTGATGCCGAAGGGCGGCGCGCTGCTGACCCTGACGTTCGGCGGCTCCACCCGCGTGATGCCCAATTATAATGTGATGGGCGTCGCCAAGGCGGCGCTTGAAGCGAGCGTGCGCTATCTCGCCGCCGATTTCGGCCCGGCCGGCATCCGCGTGAACGCGCTGTCCGCCGGCCCGGTGCGCACGCTGGCGGGCGCGGGCATCGCCGATGCGCGGCTGATGTTCAATTACCAGAAGCGCCACGCCCCGCTGCGCCGCACGGTGAGCATCGAGGAAGTGGGCAATTCCGCGCTCTATCTTCTGTCGGATCTCTCCAGCGGCGTCACCGGGGAGACCCATTTCGTGGACAGCGGCTACAACATCATCTCCATGCCGCATCCCGACGTGCTGAAGACCCAGGAAGACGCCGAGGCGAAGCTCGCCGGCGACCTTCCCGCCAACGCCGCCGAATAGTCGCGCGGCATCGCGGGGAAGACCGGCGGCGGGTTTCGATCCCCCGCTGCGCCGGTGATTTGAGGCCCGCGCCGACCCGGCTCTAGAACGGGCCGTGGTACAGCGGCTCGAGCTCGCCGTATTTGCGATAGACGGTGACGTTTCCGTCGCGCTCGCGCCGATAGATGAACTTGCCATATTTGCGGGAGGGAAGAATATCCTGCTTGCGGCGGCTGACATTGTCGATCCGCCAGCGATCCTTCAGCACCTTTTCATGCTCGGTCGTGGCATGGGTATGCGGCAGCGACATATGCTCTTCCAGGGCATAGAATTCCTTGATCTTTCCGTTCTGGCCGTAATGCTCCATCATATCCTGATACTTCTGGCGCACGACTGGCGCATCCAGTTCGCGCGCGAGATCCTCCAGTTCGATCACCGCCCGCACGCCTTCTTCGGTTTCGACGTAAGACGAGCCGTCCTCCATGAACTGGACGGCGCCGGTGCGCGCGGTCATCACCACATTGGCCCGCGTGTGTGCGCACAATAGCTTGTAGAATTTATAGGCGAGGCTGGACTTGATGTCCGTTTCGTCCAGAACACCTTCGTGATCCTTGCGGAACTGCTCCGAGCGCGCCGCATAGCAGATGATGAGCGCGAGCTTGTAGCTCTGTTCGGGAACGAGAAACTCCGCGGTCATCAGCGCCAGCTCGTCATAAGTGCCGGCATGGCCGCTGCCCATTTCCCAACCCAGGCCCTTCATGAGGGTCTCGGTATTCTTGTGGCTGCCGTGCGCGCCCAGCAGGATCTTGCGGGCGGTGCGGCACGCCTCGCGGATCTGCGCCATCTGGGTGTCGTAGGCGATGCGGTTCTCCTGGCGCACCTGCAGGGAGAGCAGAGGATCGGCGGCGGCCCGCCGGTGATCCAGCAGCTCGAACAGATTGACCACATCCACCACCACATCGCCGAAGATCAGCTGGGTGAAGCGCTGCATGCAGGTGCGCGGCACGAATTTCTGCGCGAGATTGTGCGCGCTCTTCTGCACGAGGCCGGTCGGCTCCATGTCGGCGAGATTCAGAAATATGATCCGTTGCGTCATCCACGCCTCCCCTCTTGGCCGGCCGTTGGAATCGGCCGTGCGCATGCTCCGGCAAAATCCACCGAGACGTGCCGAATAGAAGCAGTACAACCGAGATGTCGCGTGCCGTAAACCGCCATTTCGAGACGCCGCATATTTTCGCCGTGGCGCGCCGGGCGGGCCCGCAAAAGAGATTGCGTCCGATGCGCCGACTGCCGATAAGCGGCGGGGGGACGCGCGAGGTCCTGCACGGCAATTATCCCGCCGTTACTTTGGGGACTCTTATGAATTCCTGGGCCGTTGCGATCGTCTCGTTTGCCTGCATGTTTTTTGGCTCGCTGATCGCCCTTGCGGTTGCGCGCATCTTGCCCGAGCGCCACGTCTCCAAGGAAACGCAGGACGTGGTGAAGCTCGGCGTCGGCATGATCGCGGCCATGGCGTCCCTCATCCTCGGCCTGATGACGGCTTCGGTGAAGGGCGGTTATGATTCCACCGACAAGGACCTGCACCAAT
>NCEH01000113.1 GCA_002304505.1 Rhizobiales bacterium 32-66-11
GCATGCCCCGAATTCCCCACCCCGCCGACAGATGAAGACCTGCCGTCCCCTGCGGCAGATCCATGTCGATGGCCGATTCGATTATGGCCGATCCGTGGACAATACTTAATCCCCTCAGATTAGGGGTTCGCATGACCGAGCCAGAGAGCCATCAGCGCGGTGCGGCTACTGACGCCGTATTTGCGGAACAGGCGCTTTACATATTCGCGCGTGGTGTGGTCGCTCTGACCGAGCGCCGCGGCGATCTCCCGGTCGGCACGCCCTTGCAACAGGTGGGAAAGCACCCGCCGCTCCAGCGGGGTCAGAGGCGCGGACGCCACGCCCACGCCCTCGCCCAGGAATTGCCGGCGATGGAACCAGCGCAGGCCCCGTAGCGCCTGATCGACGATTTCCTTCTCGACGGCACCGAAGGGTTCCTGATCGAGGCCGCGATAGAAGCCGAAATAGCTCTCCGCATCCTCGTTGATCGGCACGCCGGCCCAGATCGCATCGCGATAGCCGGCGCCGAGATAGAAGGCGCGATAATAGTCGCCCTCGAACCAGCCCTCCGGCACCAGTTCCGACAGGAGGCTTGCGCGATGGCGCCCCGTTCCGGCGACATTGGCGATCGTGCTGTCGTCGACGTGGCCTGCCTCCAGCAGCCGCGCCTGCTCGCGGCCCAGTTCCTCGGTCCCCTGGCTCGGATGGAGCTGGCGGATGGCGCGCGGGCGCCAGCCCTTCACCGGGTCGCCCAGTTGTGGCTCGCCGAGGCGCACGGCGCCAACCCAGGCGGCGTTCCGCGCACCGATCAGCTTGCTTATGCCGCCGAGCAGATGGTTGCGCGCCTCCTCTGCCTGCGTGGGGTCGAAATCGGCAAGCTCGTCCCACAGGGTCGAGAGATGGTCGCGGACATTCCGGGTGCTGGTCATCAGGCCACTTCAAGCGGGAACGGGACAGCCCGCATCTCAGCCGCCTTTTCCCGCTACGGCAACCAGGTCTTCACGCCATGCTCGATATCGATCCCGTCTTCATCGACCGGGATTGGGGCGAGGGACAGGCCGGCGAGCTCAAGCCCCCTCCTGGACCAAAGGAATCCCGGATCCTCGACCCACACGGCATGGCCCCCCAGGCCGAGAACGTTGAGCGCGAGTCCAAGCCCGGCGCCGAATCCCCCGGTGACGATGACCTGCGATGGTAGGCAGTCGCATCATCGCGGCGACGGTTCATTGAGGCCAGCCACTAGCCCCACGACGAAGGTCTCCACCCCCGTTCGATGTCTATCTGGTTTGTCCTTTTGCGCCAGGCTCCCGGTGCGGATCGAAATAGATCTCGGTCACGCGAAAGCGCCCGTTGATGCGCTTGCACTGGACGATGACGTCGATCGCGATCTTGAGCAGGTCGCGAATATCGTCGCGCTCGAGGTCCTGGCCGCCGTCCGATTCCTTCACCAGCAGGGTGAGCTGCTCGAAGGCGAGCCGCGCGGAATCGGCGTGCACGGTCGTGATCGAGCCGGGGTGGCCGGAATTGACGTTGCGGATGTAATAGAAGGCCGTCCCATCCCGAAGCTCCTGCAGGAGGATGCGGTCAGGCCGCATGCGCAGGCAGGATTCCAGCAACTCCTTGGCACCGATCTTCGCGAGCCCCTGCCCGCCCTTGGAATAGAACAGGCGCACATGGTTCGCCTGCGGGATCACCAGCTCCGGCGTATCCTCGATGGTGATGATCCGCTCGTCGTCGGGAATGTGCTGGATCAGCGCCTTCGACAGCGTGGTCTTGCCCGAGCCCGTGGCGCCCGAGATGATGATATTCTTGCGAGCAAGCACGGCCCCACGCAGGAAGGCCATGTAGCTGCCTGCCTGATACAGGTCGAGCAGGTTGGCGTCCGACGAGGTGAGCTCGTCCGTGACCGGCGTGACCTCGGAGAACAACCCGCCCTTTTCCATGTCGTCGAGCGTCATGCTGACGGCAGATGGCTTGCGCAGTGTAATGCTGACCGTGCCCTTCGTCGTTGCGGGCGGTATGACGATCTGGATGCGGTGCTCGTCCGGCAGGGTCGCGGAGAGCACGGGCCGGGATTCGTCGATGCCCTGATGCGAGAAGCTGGCGACCGCCCGCGCGAGCCGCATGAGCTTGTCGAATGTCAGATCGGGGACGTCGTGAGTTTCCCAACCGGCGGTTCCTTCCGTCAGGACGGTGCCCGGCTTGTTGATGACGATCTCGTAGAGCGTCTCGTCCTTGAGGAAGCGCCCGATAGGCGACAACAACTCGCGGACGACACCCACATCCGCGCCTTCGATCATTCCCCTCCCCTCCCCTATTTCGTGACAAGCGTCGAGCGCGGGCTGAAATCGCCCAGCACGGCGCGGTCATAGATCTTGTTGCGGGGCTCGGTGACGCGCAGGCCATAGACGCCGGAGAAATCGAGATCGCGCGCGACGAAGATCGAGACGAGCTCGCCCTGATGCTTCTCCAGCGTCGGCGGTATGTTGATCGACTGCTCGACGGCGATGGCGGCCGCCTGCTGCCCGGCATTCGCGCTGTTCTGGACCTGGATGTCGCCCTGTTGGAGCTGCCCCTGGGCATAGCTGGCGGCGTCGCCGACAATTGAAAGCAGGAGAGCGCTGCCGAAGCGCTCCCACCAATGGGTGTCGACATAGCCGTCCATGCCGGCCCGGCCCAGGGCGTCCGTCGCTGGCGACGCCAGGGTAATGATCACGCCCTTCGGCGTCTTGGCCCGATTCCATAGCACGAAGAGACGAGCCTGGCCGCGGCGCAGGCCACCGCGATACTCGCCCACGACCTGCGTGCCCTTCTCCATCATGATCACCCGGCCGTTGTCCGAGAGCACATCACGATTGATCACGCAGCTGGCGAAGCCCGGCTGGTCCGAGGACAATGCCGTCTCCAGCACGCACGGGATCGATGTTCCCATCGCAATGATGAAATCCCTGTTGCCGAGCTGGCCCGCGCGGGATCCTTCAAGACGCGTCGGCGTCATCATCCGCCCGAAACGCTGGTCCTCGTTCTCCCCTTGGCCGTTGAAGCCGCCGGTCCCATTGAGGGGCAGATAGTTCGAGCCGGCATCCGCTGGCGCGTCCGTATCCGCGCGACGAGTGGGCGTGTTCCGCTGCGCGCCGAACGCCATCACTGGCGCGCGGCGCGCGGCATCAAGGAGAGCGTCGTCGGCCGCAGCCGCCTCCTGCGTCACCACCGGCGTCGGCAGCTTTACGTCCGGCACGATCGGCGCCGGCGCCGGCTTCTCGCGCGCTGGCTCGAAATCCGTGGTCTGGCGAATGACGACACGCTCCGGCCGCGTCGCATCGGTCTGCGGGCCGCGGTCCCGCATCGACCAAAGCGCGAAGCCGATGAAGGCGACGACGGCGAGAACGACGGCGCCGCGCTTCAAAAGAGGGTTGTCCTGCCGCCGGCTGGCGACGGCCTGGCCGCGCTCGCCCGCTACGCCATTGTCGATTTCGTCCGCCATGTCGTCCCCTATTGCGTCTTCGGCGCCGCTTGCTGTTTCACCACGCGCTCGACCGAGGGGGATGTCGTATTGGTCCCCGGATTGATGCCGACCTGGTCATAGGCCTCGTTGAAGATGCACAGCACGTCCCCGCCGCGACGCAGGATGAACTTCCGGCTGATGGCGTGGACAAGCACGAGGTCGCCCTCGACCGACTTCGCGACCAGGCTCTCCGTGCCGTCCGAATTCTCCATGTAGATCGCCGGCATTTCCTGATTGCCGGTGAAGGCGAAGGTGGTCAGCTTGCCATTGTCGTAGACCGCCTCCGGCTCGAGCGCGGTCGAGCCCTGCGCCGAGTAGCGCCAGTTGCGAGGGCCATATTGCTCATGGAACGTGAGCACCTTGTCCGCATAGCCGGCCTGAGCGGCCTGTGCCCGCGCCGCTGCCTCCTGGCGCCGGCGCTCGGCTTCGTCGGCGGGATAGCGATACTTCACGTAGAAGTAGGTGGGTTGTCCCGAGGCGACCGAGCCGTCGCGCACCGTCAGCTCCATCTGGTAGCTGCGGGTCGATCCGTTCCGCCGCGTCGTCACGACGGAGATGTTCGTCACCGGCTGGTTCTCGCGCGGCTTCAGGAAGAGGATGTTGCCGGCCGGCGCGACTTCCCAGGCCACCGTGTTTCCGAGCGCCACATGGGCGATCTCCTCATCGTCGGCGAACTCGATCTGGACCGAGGAGCGCAGCGAGCCCACGATCTTGGTGATGTTGTAGGGCTCGTAGTCGACGAAGCGGACGCGATTGTCCTGGGCGGCGCTGCGCGGTGTCTCCAGCGCATGGACGGGCCATGAAGCGCATGCCGACATCAAGAAAATGAGAAGGACGACGCGCTTCAATTGATGGCCTCCGGATCGGCCCGATACTCGCTCACGACGAAGCCGAGCGGATTGACCAACCGATCTGTCGAGGACATCGGGGCGTTGACATAAGCGAAGGTCAGCGTCGCCACCCAGTGAGTGGTGCGCACCTCCTCACCTCGCGTAACGGTGCGGATGTAGCGGACCGACACGACATTGGCGTTGATCAGCGAGATCGAGACGATGTTGATCCGTGCCGTCGCGCTCCGGCCGTAGATATTCTGCGGCGATTCAGGATTGCTGCCGCGGTAGAGCGCCGCAAAGCGCTGCTGCTCAGGCTGTGTCGAGAGAAGCGCGACGGTGCGGAAATTGTCCTCGGCCTCGCTCCAGACATAGCCCTCGCGAGCCCGCACATACCGCGCCGCGAAGTATTTGGTGACGGCCTCGTCATAGGTTCCCGCCGTCGAGGTCAGCGCGGAGACGACATCGACAATGCCCGTGGAATTGTCGACGCGGACGACGAAGGGCTGCACCGTCTTCAGCGGGGTCAGGCCGGCAACGGCAAAGATTGCGGCGGCCGCCAGGATGCTCGCGACGATCGCTACGCACCAGGCGATCCGCGCTGAGCGTTCCGCCTTGATCATCCGGTCCTGATCGAAGCGGCGCGCCTTGTCGAAATAGCTCTTGAGGCTCTCGGTCGTCACCATCAGCCCTGCCCCGCGCATGACCGATAGGAATCGGCGACGTTGAAAGGTGCGACGGCGGCAGGCGGCGTCATTTGATCGTCAGCAAACGCCGAGGCTCGGTTCGGCGGCGCCATTGCGGCGTCCGATTGCTGTTGCTGTTTCGCGCTGCTCGTGTCCTCCCACTGCCACATTGAGCGGTTGAGCGGGCGACGCGAATAGCCGTCGCATTTCGGCAACGGATAGGACAGTGACGCGCAGCCGGAGAGAACCGACGCAACACCCAGCAACAGGAACATACGAAACATGCGCCACCAGCGTTTGTATTTTGGGGAGCCTGGCATTACCCGGTGCCGCCCGACCTGAAGCCGCGACCCACGGCGCGGAACCCACGCCCGACCGCGCGCGCCGCATGCGATGCGCCCCAGGCGAGCGTGCTCTCATGCGCATCTCGCGCCGCCCCATAGCCGTAGGTCAGCGACGCTCCGCCCGCCGCGAGCGCGGAGGCGATCCCGGGCAGCTGGTAGAAGACGTAGAGCGAGGCGAGCGCGACGGCGCCGAGGGCGATCGGCCGCATCAGCACGTCGGCGTAGGATTCCATGGTCGCGAACGTGGCATCGAGACAGGTCACCAGAAGCGATCCCACCGCGACGACGAGCACCTGCAGGATGACGAAATTGACCAGCTGGCCGATCCACGCCTCGGTGAATCGTCGCGTCGACTGGAACATGGCCAACGCGATGAAGATCGGACCTATGGCGAGCACGATGGCAAGCGCCACCCTCGCATAGAGCGAGACCACATAGCCGATCGCGGCCACGATGAAGGTCACGACGATCACCACCAGCCCGGCGGCGCCAGTCAGGATGTCGACCGGCCAGGCGGATTTCGCCCAGATGTCGTTGGCCGATTTCTGGCCCTTGTCGAGCAGCGAATCGAAGGCGGAGGCGCTCGGCGCCGAGCCGGTATTGAGGGCGCCTGAAATCTCCGTCGGCATATCCTCGAAGAACACCTTCGAGACATAGGTCTGATAGTTCGAGGCGTTCTGCACCAGCATCAGGATGATGGCGAGCTTCATCGCCCGGAAGGTGAAATCCATGATCGGCTCGTGGATCGAGCCGCGCAGGACCAGGAAGCCATAAATGACGACATAGAGCGTCAGGGCGACAGTCAGCGGCCCCGTCACCCAGGAACCGATCCCCGACGTTCCCGAGCTGATGAAATCCTCGAGCGGCGCCTTGAACTGATTATCGAGGAACGAGAAGACCTGATACATGCCCTAGCCTCCGAGCGCCTTGTTCATGCGCTGGAGGCGGGCCTTGCCGTCCGCCTCCAGCGCATTCCTGCAATTCGGGGTCTGTGCGAGCTCGCCAGGATTGTCGCGGCACTTCGACAACTGATCGGCACGCAGGGCGTCGTTGCCAAGATATTCGCTGACGGTGTGGGTCCCCTCCCCCGACTCGAAGCAAGCGGCGAGAGGAAGCATCAGAAGTAGCGCCGCAATCCGCTTCATGGCAGCGCCGCGTTCATCGTGTCGATGCGCCTGCGCCAGTCCTCGGACTTGCGCTGCTCGTCGACCTGCACCTGGGCCTGCTGCACCATGCGCAGGCCCTGCATCCGCAACACGTCGGTCTGGAGGAAGGCGGTTTCGGCCTGCAAGCGCGCCTGCAGGTCCGCGACATCCTTGGCGGTACTGGCCGACGAGATCTGCTGGCGGAGCTGATCGATGCCGTCGATGCGCCGGGTGGCGGCATCATACATCTGCTGGCCAAGACTCATCTGCCCGGCATTCTTGTTCTGGATTCGCGAGAGCTCCTGCGCGTAGAAATCGTTCGCGCTGGTCTGGTAGGTGGAATTGTCCTGCAGGAACCTTGAGGCAGATTCGCCGAAGGCGCCCGAACCCGATCCCTTGAGCAGGCCTTCGATCGCGTTGAAATCCTGCGGCAGCGCCTTGCGGATCGAGGGATCGTTCAGCACGCTCGCCACATCCGCCATGTTGGTCAGCTTGTTCAGCGCGCCGTATAGCTGCTGGGCCTGCTGGAGCTGCTGGTTCAGCGTGTCGAGCTGCGCCTTCAGCTGAACGATGCTCTCAAGTTGCTTGGCGATCGACGTCTGGTCGATCACTGGAATGCCCTGCGCGCCGGCGGCGCCGGCGGACAGGACAAGAGCAACTGCTGCCGCCATCACAGTTATGCGGGTGGTCATCAGCCGGCACTCCTTTTCTGCTGGAACAGCGCAAGCCAGTCCTCGCCGCAGTCTGCGAGCTCGGCGCGGATCGCGTCCGCGAGCTCGACATTGGCGGTGCGGCCGGAAAGGATGGCGAGCTCGTCGTCGAAGCCGTTGAGGTCCAGCTCGGCGACGACGCTGTTATGGCCCTGCTTGACGATGAAGCGGCGGCTCTCGGTCGAGAGCTCGCGCGCGATCAGCTCGTATTCGCGCTCGGTGAGCTTGAAGCCGTCGACATAGTCGGCGTGATTGCCGCGCGGGTTCGGCAGGAACACCTGCGTCGGGCATTGCTCGATGATTGTATGAGCGATCGGCGACGCGATCGCATCGCGCGGGCTCTGCGTCGCGAACAGCATGAGGCCGCCCTGCTTTCGGATGGTCTTGAGCTTATTCTGGGCGAGATCGCGAAAGCCCTCGTCGAGCAGCGCCTTCCAGAACTCGTCGATGACGATGATGATGCGGCGCCCATCGATCAGCTGCTCGACCCGGTGGAACAGGTAGGCCATGAGCGGCGTGCGGATCTCCTCATTGTCGAGGAAATCCGTCATGTCGTAGCCGAGGAACTTGGCGCCGATGCCGATGTCGTCGGTCTGGTTGTCGAACACCCAGCCGAGTGGCCCTCCCCTCTCCCACCGGCGCAGCCGTGCCGCGATGCCTTCCGGATCGGTGTTGTTGAGGAAGGTGCGCAGCGCGCCGATTGTGCGCTGCTGTACCGGAAGATCGGCCAGGCCGTCGACGGCGCCGGCGATGTCGCGAAGGTCGCTCACCGACAACTCGCGTGACTTCGCGCCCACGAGCTTGCCGATCCACTGCGCCAGGAACACCTTGTTCTCCGGCGTGAGCTCAAGGCCTTTCAGCGGCGCGCAGCCGGTTGGCGCGCCGTTCTTCAGTGGCAGGTAGGTGCCACCGGCCGCCCGCACGAACAGATCCGCGCCGCGGTCCTTGTCGAAGAACACCATGTACGGATCATGCTTCTCGAGCTGCGAGAGCATGAAGTTCAGGATGACCGTCTTTCCCGATCCCGAAGGGCCGCACACGAAGGTGTTGCCCAAGTCGCCATAATGGAAGTTGAAATAGAACGGTGAGCCCGATGCCGTCTTCAGCATGGCGACGGCGGGGCCCCATTCGTTGCCGTCCTTCTTACCCACGGGATAGGAATGAAACGGCGAGAGCGCGGCGAAGTTGCGGGACGTGATCGCGCCGGAGCGGGCACGGTAGCGGAAATTGCCCGGCAGCTGCGCCCACCAGGCAGCCTCGAGACCGAGATCCTCGCGCGCAACGACGGCGCCGCCGCTGGTCAGATGCGACCGGGCCTTCGCCAAATTGTCCGTGAGCTCCTTCACCGACGTCGCGAGCACGGAGAGCGTCAGGTGGTGCTCGCCCAGCACGAAGCGGTTTGATTCCAGGTCGTCCATCGCGCTGTCGAGCTCGTCGACCTGCGAGCTCGCTTTGTCGCCGGCGCTGAGCATCTGGTTCTGCTTGCGGCCCATGATGGTCCGGGCATCGGCCTTGGAGGCGAAGGCGAAGGATTGCGTCAGAATGAACTCGAACGGCGCCGTCAGAATCCCGCCGAGCATGCCGGGACGAGTGCGCGCCGGGTATTCCTTGAAGCCGAACATGCCGGCATAACGGGTCTCGGCCTCATGCCGGACCTCCACGGTTTCTCGGCCGATGATGACGCGATCGGAATAGATAGCCGACGAAATCCTACCTTCGGTCAGCGGCACGCGCTCGCGCCGGCCGCCGATGATCTGGTGCAGGACCTCGCTCGGCTCGGAGAACAGGAGGCCGTCGTGCTCGTACAGCGACAGGATCCGCGGCTGAAAGCGCTTGAGACCGGCGGTGACGTCGACCACCTTGTCGCGCAGCTGCTTCAGCGCATCCTCGTCGAGCTCGATGCCGGCGCGGCGCGCTTTGCGAAGGCGGGAGAGCAGGTTCGCGATCCTCTCCGCCGGATCACGGCTCGGATACCACAGCAACGTCAGATAGAGGTCGTTGCGGAACAGGTTCTCGCCGACCATCCGCGCCCGGTACTTGGCGTTAAGCTCGGCCGAGAAGGGATTGGCGAAGGCGCCGTCGGGATAGTCGTTGTCGCGATGCCGGACGATGTGGGTCCACAGCGCCAGGCGCTCGTCGGCGAGATTGCGGTAGAGCGTATTGAGATCGCGGTGAAGGCCGTTGAGGTCGAGCGGATCGGCGGTCTCGAACGACACGCCCTCAACGGCGATCATGACCATCAGGGCTCGGGAATCGAGCGTGATCATCGTCTCGTCCACGTGACGGACATACGGAATGAACGTCTCCGGTGCGACCTCGCGGGCTTTGACGACGGATACACTAGGCAAGGCCGAGGTCCCTTTCGTCATAATGACGGACGAGCTTCAGGGGCGACACTGTGGTGCCACCCCAGAACGCTCCGTTCCGCGAGCGGCCGCGGGTCTCAATCCACGCCATCAGGATGCGGAACATGTTGTGGTCGTGCTTCACCAGCGCCTTGAAGACGAGGTGGAACGCGACGCCGACAAGCGCGTAGGCGATCGAACCGGCGAGGATGTAGACGACCGTGGTCAGGATGACGTTCATGCCCATCGCCTCCACGGTCACGCCGGCGATCATCGCCGGCCGCGTGCAGGCCAGGAACAGTGTGTCTTCCTCAAGGGGCACCGCTTCAGCCATGGCCATCAGCCGCCTGAGATCGTGCTGACGAGCTCAGTGGCTCCGAAGATGATGCCGATGCCAAGCACCACATAGGCGGCCTTGCGCAGATCGAGGTAGCCGAACATCCACGCAATGCCGACCACGATCACGGCGATCGTCGCGAGTAACTTGGCGACGTTGCCTGTGAGCATGGTGACGATATTCTGGAGAACGGTCTCGATGCCACCGGTGGCCTGGGCGAAGGCGGGGTCGGCCATCCCGATTGCAAGAACGGCCGCCATCAGCGTCACAGCGGCGACAGGACGGACACGAGCGCCTGGGGTCATTCGGTTTGCTCCGGCTTTCCATTTTGGAAGACGAGAACGGAAGACTTCCGCCCTATGGTGAAGACATCCCACGGCGCCGGCTTCGCCTCACGCCGAGGCGCCGCAGGTCCGGCCGCCTGAGCGAGCGCTGGAGCCTCCGCGGTGTCCGCGGCACCAGGCGTGTTCGCCGGGTCGATTATCAGAGCGGCCAGCTTGGGCTGCAGCCGCTTCGCCTCGACACGAACCTGCTTGTCGTAGCCGACCATCTCGCCGACCGAGGCATCGCCCCGGCCGTAATAGGACTGCAGCATCACCGTCTCGGCCTTCGCCGGCGTCGCACCGCCATTGATCGCCGCCCGGTAGTAGCCATCGAGCAGCCGCGCGGTCGCCTTGAGGTTTGCGCAGGGCTCGAACGCATCGGCCACCGTCAGATCGAGGCGGCCGAGGTCGTCAGCGTTGACCCCGCCAAGGCCAAGATCGACGTCCTGATGCTGGGCGATCAGTGTCGTCGCCACCTCGATCGCCTCGGCCTTCGTCTTCGGCACCTCATGCAGGGGCAGCCCGCTGTTGATGCGGATCGCAAAAGGTGAGAACGCGCTTTCGAGGCTCGCCACGGCCGCGACCGTCTCGACCGCCACGGTCGGCGCGCATGTCTGTGCGAGATCGGCAAACGCGACGGGCATGGGCTAGAACCACACCCGCTGGCTTCCGACTCCGTCGATCGTCACGTCGACATAGTTGGCTTGCGGGCGCACGATCGGCCGCTTGGTGACATAGGCCTCGCACTGGAAGCGTCCCGCGCTTCGCACCCAACGGGCGGAAGCATCGCCGCTGTCGTCGTGCGAGTAGCACTGGCTGCTCGGAACCTGCTGGCGCGCGCTCGACACGCAGGACGCCTCGCGTCCGCCTACCCCAAAGCGCGTCGTCAGAGTGTAGCCAGCCTCGCAGTAATAGGGCTGGTACCCTGGCCGGGACGCCTGAAATCCGACGCCGCTGCAGGTGGGAAACGAATGCCCCTTTGCCAACTCGCTCCACAGCTTCTGGATCGGAGGCACGCATTCCGCGTACTGCGTCGGCCCGCCCGGCAGCCCCAGTCGTCAGCACGCGCATTACTGCTCGAAATGCAGTACAATGACGCGCAGGCGAAAACGGCAAAAAACGCCCTGATAGCAAGGCTTTTCATGTACCTCACCCCTCCGAAATGTTCCCGGAAAGGCTTGGCGGCCGAGGTTTCTGACCGGGTTGATATCCTTATACAACGCAGTTAAACCGATGCCAAGAGCACTGAACGCGCAATGGCATAGCCTTTCGTTTGCGGCCTTGATTTTGCGCCAGATCCTCGACAAACCCCTCGATGATGAGACGCCTCAGTCCCGTTTGAAGCAGATCGGGATGATGAGCGTGCTGTATTACATGCATCAGGGCAATCAGCCGCTAAACCTTTCAAATATAATGGAATTAACGGGCCTGACGCGAGGGGGTGTTGCCGAAACGGTCGACCAGCTCATCAAGCGAAATATCTTGACGGAGACGTTTGTGAAGAACTCGATGGGCCGCGGCCGCGCCCGTCAATTCGAGATTTCCCCTGAGATTTTTGAGAAGCTGCGGGCCTTTCACGTTACTTGAAGTCAAGAAATATCCGAAAATTCCGGTCGATGCTGAGTGAATCAGACTATCAAATATGAATCAGTATTGTGTGATCCAGACGGGGTGCGCGTGGTGGCCCCTTCGAATTGCGCGTGCGGGTGAGCACACGAATCAGTGAGCGTGTTTGACACTAAAATTTGAAGCAGTTCGGGAGGCGGCTCGGAAGTTGACGCTCCCAAGGCCAGTTCACGCGATCTCGATTCTCGCTCCGGAAACGTTGGTGCAGTCTCCGCGCTCTACGGGACTCACCCACGCCATTGAGCGATTGCAGCTACGAGGGCGATGGCGGCGAGGAAATTGACCGCGAGGCGATCGTAGCGCGTGGCGATGCGCCACCAATTCTTAAGCCTTCCAAACATGCGCTCGATGACGTTGCGCCGGCGGTAGGCCTTGCGGTCGTATGCGTAGACGACGTCGCGCGCGACTCGTGTTGGGATGACGGCTTGTATGCGTCGGTCGTTACCGCTTTACGCCTTCTGCGCGCCCATGTCGCCCGAGGCGGTTCGGCTGTCCCTTGGCAGTTAATTGTAATTCTGCACCGAAGCGGGTGCCGTCACTCCATGAGGGTAACCTCACGGAATTGTTGGGCAAATCCTGTGTTAGCGGACGTCGGTCAAAGCTGGCCGGCACCGGGTGGTAAGTATCTGTTAACTAAATAAAGTTTGACCCATCTCGGGAATCACGCGACTGTTCGTCGACGTTTTTTTTTCGATTATCAGGAATTTTCCGTCGTGAGCGCTATGATCGGAGCGATGGCACACAAACTGGAGAACGAGCCCTCGCTCGCGAAGATCACGCGGCACTCGCTGTTGCTAGCCGCGCAGCTGCAGGCGCTTCGCTCGCAACTTTACCCGCCAGAAGCCAAAAAGTCGCTCAAGACCTTCACCTCGCGGGAGGCCGCGTCGATGGTGGGAATTGCGGAATCCACGCTCCGGCAGATGTCCCTGGACGGCGAGAGTGCCGTTCCGGAGCTGCACGGGAAGGACAACCGTCGTCGAGCTTACACGCTCACGCAAATCAACGAAATCCGCGAGCACCTCGCCCACAAACGACCTAAGGAGGCTCTGGCTTTCCTGCCGCGGCGCCGGGCCGGTGAGAAGCTGCAGATCATAGCGATCGCCAATTTCAAGGGTGGTTCGGCGAAGACGACGACTACAATCCATCTCGCGCATTTCCTGGCGCTCGAAGGATTGCGCGTTCTCGCGATCGATCTCGATCCGCAGGCCTCGCTATCGACGATGTTCGGCTTTCAGCCGGAGCTTGATGTCGACGACAACCAAACCGTCTACGGAGCCATCCGGTATGACGACGATCTACGGGTGCCCCTGAAGGACGTTATTCGCAAGACCTACTTCGACGGTATCGATCTCGTCCCGGGCAATCTCGAACTCATGGAGTATGAGCACGAGACACCTCAGGCGATCTCTCGCGGCGACGGCCGTGGAGAGGCGATGTTCTTTCGCAGACTGCGATCGGTGATCGGCAGCGTCGAAGATGACTACGATGTCGTCTTGATCGATGCGCCGCCCCAGCTCGGATATCTCACGCTGGGGGCTCTTTACGCGGCGACTGCGTTGCTTGTCACGGTTCATCCGGCAATGCTCGACGTGTCGAGTATGAACCAATTCCTCAAGATGACCAGCGACATCCTCCAGGTCATCCAAGAGAACGGTGGGACTCTCGAACACGATTTCATTCGATACATCCTGACACGGCATAACCCCCATGATGTGCCACAGGTGAATATCGTCGCACTGCTACGGTCTCTGTTCGGCGAAGATGTGCTTGCGCCGGTCGTTGTGGAGACGACGGCCATTGCGAATGCCGGACTGGAGAAGAAGAGCCTCTACGAGATGGCAAGAGGGACGGTCGGGCGTGACACACTCACCCGCGCGATCGAATCCGTGGACGCCGTCAATCGGGAGATCTTGAATCACATCAAGCAGGTGTGGGGGCGCTCGTGACGAACGCGAAAGATCGCTCCAATCGCATGAAGCACCTGTTCGGCAATGTCGACCGCACGGAACTCGAGAAGAACCTGCCCTCCCCTGCTGCCGACAAGTCGCGCGCGAGCTCGGCCGGTATGTCCGGGGCGGTGAAGTCGATGCAGCAGTCGTTCTCGACGGTCGAAGCCGAGAACGATCGCCTGCGCGCGCAATTGCAGTCGGCCGAGGCAGTGGTCGAGCTCGATCCTGCTGTACTCGTCCCCTCTTTCGTCCGCGACAGGTTCGACATTGAGGGCAATCCGCGGTTTCCTCTGTTCGTCGAAAGCATAAGAAGCGAGGGCCAGAAACTACCCATACTTGTTCGGCCGATCCCGGAGAAGGCCGGCACGTATCAGGTGGCCTTCGGGCATCGGCGATGGCGCGCCTGCCAGATTCTCGGGCGGCCCGTTCGAGCCGTCGTCGTGTCGCTCACCGACGAGCAGCTCGTCATCGCTCAAGGCATCGAGAACGCCGAGCGTGCGAACCTGTCCTTCATAGAGCAGGCGCTCTTCGCCGGTGAGCTGAAGAAGCAAGGCTTCACACGCGAGACGATCGCCAAGGCACTCGGCCGGAGCGAAGCGAAGGGCCTCGCATACATTTCGATTTTGACGGCGGTCGCCGCGGCATTGCCGGAAGGGCTCGTTCGCAAAATCGGGCCGGCTCCTTCTGTCGGCCGGCCGAAATGGGAGAAGCTTGGATCATTCTTCAAGGATCAGAAGCTTCCGGCCGACGCGAATTCGGCGGTCAATGGACTGGTCGCTTCAGAAAAATGGCAGTCTCTGAGCAGCGACGATCGATTTGCCGGGGTGCTTCAAATTCTGGATCGACGCGCCGACGCGCCGGAGCCACCGGGACAGCTTGATCTCGGCGACGGGCTTTCGGTGACAACGAAGCGAACGTCGAAGGTCACCCAGATTTCCATTCCACACGCGCCGGCACCCGGCCTCTCAGCTTGGCTGATCGAGCGGCTGCCTCAGCTGGTGGAGGAATTCAAACGTTCGGAACAAGGAGCGAAGTCATGACCTGACACGCGAAAAAGGAAAAGGGCTCACCGACTGCAATCGGTAAGCCCTTCAATTCCTAGCCAACAGAACGGTCCAGTTCCGTCAGCATCAGCAGTGACAAACTGATTCTATGACGGGGCGCTTGCACAATCAAGCCCTGGTTTCCAGTCGGGGCGCGATGAAGTGCGCCAATTTGCTGGCTTTTCATCCACACAAGTGATGGAGCCGCGATCAGTGGATCGCGGGACGGCTAGCTATGTCCCAAGTCACAGAGATCGCGTCCTTTCGGCGCGTCACACCGGGGATTCTTGCAAGCGCTCGGCTCGCCATGGCGAACGATGTGCCAGAGGTCTCGAAAGCCGAAGTCGCGATTATCCTAAAGAAGGCGGCGCCGGTCCTGGGGATCGACGGAGCGACCTATCACATCATGGATATCCTGATCGGCCTCTCGCGAGCGGATGACTGGAAGGGTGCAAGCCGTCCAATCGTTGCGATCTCAAACGCCAAGCTTGCCGAGTATACGGCGCGATCGGTGCGCCAGGTCTCTCGTTGCATCCGCCGTCTGGTTGAGGCTGGAATTGTGGCCTATCGCGATAGCCCGACAGGGCGCCGCTTCGTTTATCGCGACAAGGATGGCGAGATCGGCAAAGGCTATGGCTTGGACTTCACGCCGGCGCGGGTGAGGATCCACGAGCTGAAGCGCCTCGTGGATGAGTTCCAGGCACGTCTGAACGGTGAGCAAGAGGCTCGTCGGACGACGACGCGGCTCGCGCGGGCGATTGTAGATGCCTGCGACGCCTATCCCGACCAGGCGGAGGGATGGTTGGCCGAACTTGAGCAGATTAAGCGCCGGGCGCTTGGGCTTGAGACCCAAGCCCAAGAGATTGAGGATCTCCATCGCCGGATCATCACCGAGGTGACTGAGGATGCCGTTCCACATGAAATGTCATGTGAGGGTGACATCCATGTCGGGCCTAATATTAATACAACCCCTCAAAACTCATTTGAAAGTAAATATAAACGGCCTCGCTCTAACGAGCGAGACTCTTCCCGCGAACAGAACGACCGCAACGCGGTCGTTCGACCAACCGAAAAAAAGTCTGCGGCGAATCGAGCGCCTAGGGAACGCCCGGGCGGAGCAAAGGCCTCGCGAAGCGCTGACGAAATTCAATCCGAGGTCCTTGCATCGGTCTCGGTTGGCCTAATTCGTTCGGCATGCTCGGAAGCGTGCGAGCTTACGGGCCGGTCGTTCAAGAGCTGGCCCGAACTCACCGGCTCCGCCGAGATCATGCGCGTCATGATCGGGCTGTCGGAGGCTGCTTGGCTCGACGGCGCAGGCAAGGTGGGCCGCTATGCGGCCGCGGCCATCCTGATTACGGTTCTCGAAAAGTCGATGAGGAGCCCGGAGCAGATCTCAAGTCCTGGAGGGTACTTCCGCGCAATGATTGACCGTGCTGTCGAGGGCAGCTTGCATCTGGAAAAGAGCCTCTTTGGGCTCGCGGATGGCGCCCTCAAGCGGGCACGCGACAGCGCCTCATGAACGGCTCGATGGGGGTTACAGCTGTAACTATTGGTGCTGTCCAGCGGATTTGGGCAATTCCGAAGAGGGCTGGCCGCCGTCCAATGCAAGAAACGCGTGAGCCATCAATGGGTTGGCCAAGCTGGGTAACAGCTGTAACGGTGCCGCCGGCTGGCCGCCAGGGAAAGGACCTCCCGTATGGCTGAGTATGAACGAGATGAGATCAAGGAAAAGGTCCCCTGCTCCGCTCTTCTGGAGAGCCGCGGCTGGAAGGTCGACCTTCGGGAGAGCACATCCCGGGCTATCAAATATCGACGCGCGGACGGCGAAATCATCATCGTCAACCACCACGGTCGCGGCTGGTTCGATCCGACGTCGCAGGCGAAGGGCGACGTTTTCTCACTTGCCCAGCACCTCGGGGCCCAAGGTTTCCCGAGCGCGCTTCAGGTCGTCGCCGAGCTTGTGGGCTTCGTTCCGTGTGATCCGGTTTGGCAACGCAAATCGCGACGGGGTCCGAGTGTCGTTCCCTCCCGGCGTTGGGCCGAGCGATCTCCTCCAACTCCCGGATCCGCCGCGTGGGTCTATCTAACCGAAGCCCGCGGCATCCCCGCGGCAATTGTTGAGAGAGCCGCCGCGGCGGGCTGCTTGCGAGAGGGGCCGAGGGGCTCGATGTGGGCGGCGCACATGGACCCTGCAGGAAGCGTCGTCGGCTGGGAGGAGCGTGGGCCGGACTGGCGAGGCTTCGCAGCCGGCGGCTCAAAGACGCTTTTCCATCTGGGCGAAGCCTATGCCCGGCGGCTTTGCGTCACGGAGGCAGCGATCGACGCAATGAGCCTCGCCGCAATCGAAGGCTGTCGCGTCGACAGCCTTTACGCCAGCACCGGGGGAGGGTGGTCGCCGGCCAGCGATCAGTACATTCGTGCCCTCGCTGCACGACCGGGTTCCCTGGTGGTGGCTGCCTGCGACGCAAATGACCAGGGCGACGTTTACGCCGCGCGACTCCGGGAAATTGCGGCTGCTGTGGGAGCAGAGTTCTTGCGCCTTTGGCCAGAGGCCGAAGATTGGAATGCGCAGATCAGCGGATGATGGGGTGCGTTCGCTGTGGCTCAGCGGCACCCCAACGAAGGATCGACATTACCGTGCGAACGGCGCGAAGCAGTTCAGCCCGCTCGAAAACTCATTTAGCTCGGCCGGATACGTCAACTGCGGACGACCAGTTTGGCGCCGCGCCGCCCAGCTGGAAGCCGTAGGGCCTGGCTGATCGGCACAGGGTTGTCTCGGCGTCCCTATCCGGAAAGTGGGATCCGGTCGCTGTGCAGACTTACCGCGATAGTGTGCCCCAGGTCCGTCCCGTCGCTCAGGCTCCAGGCACCGGCATCGCCCGGAAAGCGGGCCCCAGTTGCTTCACCCGAGCCAATTCTCGACCTTCAAGCCTCTGATCCGACTGAACTCGCCCACGTTGGCGGTGACTAAGATCGTCCCTAAGGTGTAGGCGTGGGCGGCGATCAGAAGATCGTTGTGGCCAATGCTCTGCCCCGCCGCCTCGAGCTCAGCGCGAATGCCGCCATATTCGCCATCGGCGGGGATCTCCAATGGCAACACCGGGATCGTGGCCAACAGGCCCTCGACCTTGCCGAGCAGCTTCGCCGAGCCCTTCTTGGCACATCCATATCGCAACTCGCAGGCCACGATGATGCTGGTGCAGATATTGCCGTCACCGACTTTCTGGAGCCGTCGGACCGCCTGTCCGGCTGGATTGCGAACCATGTCGTTGATGATGTTCGTATCCAGCAAATAGCGCGTCAAAAGATATCCTCCGGTTCGACCGGCATATCCTCGATTGCGGGAAAATCCTCATCGAGCGGCTCCCACGTCGCTAGCAGCGCCAGCAGCCCCGTGCTCTGCCGTACAGGTTCGATAATAATCCTGTCGCCCTCGCGGCTGATCAGTGCGCGATCTCCCGGCAGCTCAAACTCGACGGGGATGCGCACGGCCTGGCTGCGATTATTGCGAAACAGCCGGACCTCTTTGGTAGGGGAATGATGCGGTTCGGCCATAAGCATGCCTCCGTGTGTATATGCTTGTATATGCCACAAGCGCCTCGACTTCAAGAAGCTCGCTAAGGGGGGCCGTTGAAGAGTGGGATATGCGGAAAGAGGACGCCGAGATCACAGGCCCGCGGCCTTGGTAAGATTGACCCGGAAGCGATCGCGCCGGCGCTGGTAGCGCCGGGTCATTTCCGCGCTGGCGTGGCCCAACTGCTTTTGCACGAAACGCTCATCGACCTCGGCCGAGGACGCGAGGCCGGCTCGGAGAGAATGGCCGGCGAACTTTTCCTCCCGTTCGGCTTCGTTGAGGTCGCCGCGCACCCCGGCCTCAAGGGCGGCGCGCTTAACGAGGCGGGCGACCTGCCGGTCGGTGAGACGATCCGGACCGACGTCCTTGCCCTTGCCAGTCACGCGGCGAAACAGCGGCCCATGACCGATCTTCGCCAGCTTGAGCCAGGTCTGCAGCGCAACGACCGGGCAGGTTGAATCGGAAGAGCCGCGACCAATCTCGACCTCGCGCCAGCCATTCTTGCCGCGCAGGCTGACCAGCATGCCCTTGTCGAGGATCTCGACCCAGCCGTGGCCGTCCTCGGTCTGATCGCGGCCAATGTCGAGCGCGACAATCTCGGAGCGACGCAAGCCGCCGGCGAAGCCGATGAGCAGCATGGCGCGATCGCGCAGTCCCCGCAGCGTGCCGCGATCCAGCGTCTCGAGCATGGCGATGACGTCGTCGGGCAGCACCGCTTCCTTCTGCCGGGGCGGAGAGGCGTGGGTGTTGCGGATGCCGGCGAGCACGGTGGCGATGTGCCGATCGCTCCGGTCGAGCGGCGTGCCGCGCTGGGTGTAGTGCCACCCGATCGCCGAGAGCCGGCGCTCGATGGTCGAGACCGCGTTGGGCTTGCCCCCGGGGATAACGGCGCCGGAGGCGCAGGCGGTAATGTAGAGGCCGACGACCTGAGGGGAGGGTGGGGAAACCTCAAGGCCCTGCCGACGGCACCAGGCTGAGAAGTGCTTCCAGTCGGAGCCATAGGCGCGGCGGGTGTTCGCCGAGCTCGCCGCGTCGACATAGTCGCGCGCGCGCTCCGTGAGCCGCTCCAAATGCGCGGGAAGGGCAGGGGAGGGGACCACGGCCGGCGTCGCCGGCGATCCGTTTCCGAGCGGCTGTTCGGTGGAGGGACCGTCTGTCATCCTCAGGCCACCTTGATGTCAGTCTGTGAAAAGTCATTTCCCTTGAACAGGAGAGGCACCCGGTAAGCCTGTGCGCACGCATAGGACATGCAGTCGGCGAGGTTGAGCTGGGCCGGATGGCCGCGTCCCTTGCCGAAGGTGGCAAAGGCGGCAACGGCGCGCTTGGCGATGCCGGCGTTGATCGGAATGACGGAGATCCGCGCCTCTTCCAGGACCTGCTGGATGCGGGCCTCGACCTCCACCGGATCGACGCGGAGCAGGCTTGATAGGCGCATAGCGGCTTCGAGGATCACCAGGCCCGAAGTGTAGCGATGCGGCGCGTCGGCGAGCTTGGCGGCAAAGACGCCTGCATCTGGCTCGTCGGCGAGGATCGCCACGATCACCGACGTGTCGACGAACATCAGTGGCCCCACATTTCGTCGATCTCATCCTTTGTCATCGGCTTGCCCCCGGGCTTGGCCTCGGCCGCAAGGGCGGTGGCGATCTGCTTCAGTCGGCTGGCCAGCGGCTCCTTCTCCTTCTCGCGGTTGAGCTCGCCCTCAAGAGCTTGGATAACGGCTTCCGTCATCGTAACCCTGCGCCGCGTCGCCAGCTGTTGGGCCAGCTCACGGGCGCGTTCATCGCGGATCTGCAGCGTTCGCATCGGGCGCTCCTTTGTATGGACACTTCTATCATGACGTATGGATGCAGTCATCCATACGCCTGAATGTCAGTCTTTGAAAAATCCTCACCCTTGAACAGCAGCGGCTCGCCGCTGAGCGCGGCGAGGGCATAGGAGAAGCAGTCGCCGAAGTTGAGGCTGGCCGGATGGCGACCCTTCCCATAGCGGCGCCAGGCCCGGCGGGCCTGATCGGCATGCTCGGCGCTCACCGCAACGATCTCGACCTCGGCCTTGTGCAGGAACAGGTCGAGATCGGCGCCGGCAGCCTCGCCAAGACGGGTCTCGATCACCATCGCCGCCTCGAGGACCGTGGCTGCCGAGATCAGCCGTATGGGATCATCGGCGATCTGCGCGCGGAAGCGAGCCGCCTCCGGCTCGTTGAAGGCGATCGCGGCTAGGACGGAGGTGTCGATGACCATCAGGAGGGCAGTCCGTTCTCGTCGTAGCCGATGATCTCGTCGGAGCTGCGGGGGTCGAGGACGGGCAGGGCGTTCCAGCGCCGCTGGATCGCCGCCAGGTCCTCCAGCAGGGCCGCCTTGCGGGCGTTGGATCCCACCCGGCGAAGGCGCTCCTCAAGCGCCCGGCGGGTGGCGACGGTGATCGTCTCGCCGGTGCGCGCGGCGAGGTCGCGCGCCAAGCGCTCGGTCTCGGGATCCTTGATGCTCAGAGCCATTCTTGATGCCCAGGTTCCTAATTGTCGATATTCTACCTACTAGCCGATTCCGTGATGAAATGCACGACACCTGCGGACGTGGATTCTCGCGGCTCTGGGCCCGGCCGATGGCCATTCGCGGGCGTCCAGACCGTGAAAATCGCCATTTCTATATAAAGGTGAGAAACGTCCGATAATGCAACATTATCGGTCGTTCTTATCTAACGACAAGCGCGGCGGTTTAGGCGCTATTCTATGGCATAAAGCGCCGTGCCGCGTTACGCTGCAGCATGGCTCCGCGCGCGCGACTCGTTCCCGATCCCCTTCCGATGTTCCCGGCGTTTCCCGGCTGGGCGCGGTCGCTGGTGACCGAAGAAACTGTTGAAGACACTGGGTTTCTGGCCGGTGCGGCGCTCGCGGCGCTGCACCCGATCGCCCGCCACGAGCACCCGATTGGCATTCTCTGGCGCCAGCGCCTCGCGTTATCCTGCGCGGCGGCGCTGGCGCGCCAGAATGGCCGCACCGAGGACGAAGCG
>NCEH01000114.1 GCA_002304505.1 Rhizobiales bacterium 32-66-11
TACTTTAGCAAACACGCGGATATTGCAGCGAATGGCTCTCGGGCACCTTGCCAAGGTTGGGGTCGTGGGTTCGAATCCCATCGCCCGCTCCAAATTTTCCCAAGAGAATCAGATAGTTAGCAAACGCCCTTCGGGGCGTTTTCTGCTTGCGTTACGCTTGGCTGTGCCGCGTGGAAGAGGAAGGGAAGCATCTGGATGAAAGTCGCCGGCTATTTTGGCGGGCGTTCGGCGGCCCTCCGTCGTCGCGGGCAAACGAGAGCCTGACCTTCTCCGCATTCAGATGAGCCCCGGCTTGGGCTCAGGTCATTTGCGGAGAAGCGCCCCAGTCATCTCTCGTATCTCGGAAGCCTCAAACAGTGAGAGGTTGACCGGGCTTGCCATGGACCTGCCGGGCGGCGCCGTCGACCTTGATCCAAGTGGAGGCGGTGGGCTCGCGCGCCGCCCATGGAGGAGCCTTGGAGCCCCGGCTTCGGCGCCCCGGCTTCGGAGCCCGGGGCTCAGCGATCAGGCGACGAGACGGTTCGCGAGGAGGCAAGCTGCGGATCCAGGTGATCGAAGGACAACCATGGGCTCAGGCGTGCGAGCAGCCACTGCATCAGGCGATTGCGATGGCGGAAGCGAATGGTTGAAGGGACCAGGCGGCTGCCGAAGCGCAGCTTGGAAGCGTAGGCGGTCTGCCCGGTCTGCAGCTCGCCCACGGCCCGCTCCAGGCAGAAGCGCACGTTCGCCATCCAGCTGACCGCATAGAGATTGTGCTCGCGCGCCAGCGGGTCGCGCATGCCCAGGAACTTGTCGATCACCCGGTCCGGTTCGACCAGAAGCAGGTTGAAGGCCGCAAGGGTATCGCCGACAAAGTAGAGGGCGAAGACGGCGCGCTCTCCGAGCGCCTCGCCGACAGCCGCGAAATAGCCCGGCGGCAGGACTTCGAGGTCTCCATAGTCGAGGCTGCTGCGCGCGCGCGTTGCCTCGTAGAGAGCGTCGATCTGCCCCTCCAGCCCGGCGATGCCGATGCGATGCTCGATGCGCACCGCGCCGGCCTTCGCGAGCTTGCGGCGGATGTCCTTGCGCGTCGCCCCGGAGAGCGAGGCGAGATAGCCCTCCGCGTCGGCGAAGGGTAGGTCGAGCGTGGCGACCGGCAGGCTGTTGAGGCGCGCGAAACCGGCGCGCCGGAGCATCGGCGCGAGCGCCGCATCCTCACGAGGGGCGAGATCCTTGAACGCGACGAGATGCGCGCCTCGCGCCCGTGCCTCGTCCTCCAGCGCGGCCAGCAAGGCCTCCATCGCGCCAGCGCGGGCCGTCGCATCGAGGCGCGCGGCGAAGCCGAGGTGGCAGCGCTCCGCATAAGGCGAGCCGACGCACAGCACCCGGAGCGCCGCGAGGCCGGGCACCAGCCGGAAGGCCGCTTCCGCCCACCGCCGCGCACGCCCCTGCAACGGCGTATCGAACCGGTAGGCGAAGGGAAAGACCGGCGCCACGGCAGCGACGCCGACCGGATCCGTGACGACCACCGCTCCGCAGCACAGGCCGACACCGGAGGCGACGGCCGCGCCGTCGCAGGCGCTGAAATAGGCGTGGTTTTCCGCCTCGCCCGGCAGGCAGGCGTCCCAATCCGACGCCGCGATCTCGGCGATGCTGACGGCGACCCGCCCCGCGAACATCGTCATTGCCGCGCGACCGCGCGCGCACGGCGGGGCGGCACTCTCCCGCCGCCGGTCGCGAGGCGGTTTGCGAGGGCGAGCGTGCGGTCCACCACGATGCCGCGCTGCTGGTCGATGGTGACGAGGTGATAGCAATCGTCGAGGATCACCGCATCGACGAGGCCGCCGAGGCGATGCTGGATCTCGAAGGCGTTGGAGAGCCCGGCGATATCGTCCTCGCGCGCATGCACGAGCAGCGCCGGGCAGGTGACGGCGGGCATCCGCGCGCGCGTCTCCGCGACAAGCCGCCAGAGCTGCTGGAGCGCCCGCGCGGGCGTGCCCTCCAGCCCGGCCAGCGCCGTGTCGCCGGAGGCCATTGCCTCCATGATCGTCTGGCGGGTGCGCCTGTGCTTGATGCCGTAGGGCTCGCGCTCGGAAAAGCTGTAGCGGCGGCCGAGCGGCGTGTTGATCAGCCACTTCAGCAGGAAGGCGTAGCGCGGGATCGACCAGCCGTCGTAGCGCAGGGTCGGCGCGTAGAGCGCGAGGCCGTCCACCTCGGCGGGGCGCTCGGCGGCGACGTGGATGGCCAGCACCGCGCCCATGGAGAGCCCACCGACGATCACCCGGTCGCACTCGGCGTGGAGGGAGGCCAGCGCATCGAGGGCGCTCTGCGCCCAGTCGCGCCAGCCGGTGGCGAGCAGGTCCCCCTTGCTGCCGCAATGGCCGACGAGCTGCGGGCAATGCACCGTGTGGCCGCCGGCATTCAGCGCCCGCGCGATGAGCTTCAGTTCCACCGGCGTGCCGCCGAGGCCGTGGAGCAGCAAGAAGCCGGTTCGCCCGCCGGCCAGCCTTATGCCGTGGTCGGCCGTGGAGAACCGGGCCGCAGGACCGTACTCGTTTCGCGACCGGCGCGCGTTCCGCGACATCATGACAGCACCCGGTCGAAGAGGTCGATGAGCGCGGCATTCACCCGCGCATTGACGGCGAGGTCGTCGACGCTGGGCCGCAGGGGCGGCGGATGGTCGAACCTGGCGAGGACCGCGCGGAACGGGTCGGAAAAGCGCGGCTCCGACCAGTCGCCGCAGACATCCGCGCCGGCGACCCGGTGCGTGCCGGCAAGGCGCTCGACGGCGGCCAGCAGATGGCCGAGCGGCAAGGCGCCCTGGTCCCAGTTGGTCAGCGCATCGCCGCGCGCGAGCACATCCTTGTCGATGGTGATCCATATCGCGCGGGTCGGAATTTCCTCGACCAGTTCGTCGAGGAAGTCCGTCCAGCTTTCCTCGGCCAGATTGCGCCAGTGCAAATGGTCGCCCTCCTGCCGGTAGCACCGCGTGTGGCCGTAGCGACCCCAGACGCGCGACGGGGGATGCCGCCAGGGATAGAGCGCGATGCGCCCGTCGCGGACCGCCGCCAGATTCGCGAACTGCAATTCGGGCCGCACCAGATCGCTGCTGCATGGGCCGATGGTCACCACCTTGCGCACCTGCCGCAGGCTCAGCGCCCGGTTGACCCAGGCGCCGCAATTGTGCGTGGCGGGGAACAGCACCCAGTCGGGATGATTGTCGAAATGGACGATGGTGACGGGCTCGTCCAGCGCCGCCACGAACCCAGCCGTCAGGTGATGGAAGTCGCCCGAACCGTAGAAGGTGACGGTCGCGCCCGCCTCGCCCTCCGCCGGCGGGAGCCGGGAGGCGAGGCAGCGCAGCGCCCTCCGGCTCGCCACGATGCGCAGGCGTCCGGCGAGGTCGACGGCATCGATGCGGGTGGCCGTCCCCGCATCGATGCGCCGGCGCAGCGGCTCCTGCGTCGGCAGGCTGCCGTCCAGATCGATCACGTGAAACCGCGCCATGGCCGCGCCCATCAAGCCGCCGCGACGCGGGCGAGCAGCTGGTCGAGCAGTGCGATGGCGAGATCGATCTCGGCATAGCTCATGGTCAGAGCCGGCGCGAGAGTGATGACGTTCTTGTGGTAGCCGCCGATGTCGAGCACGAGCCCGTAGCGGCGGCCGGCGACTTCGAGATCGGCCTTCATGCCCTCGTCGCACATGAGGTCCACGAGCCGCTTCGCCGGCGTATAGCTGTCGTGCGCCTCGCAGATCTCCATGCGCAGCGCCATGCCGAGCCCGTCCACGTCGCCGATGATCCTGTGACGGCGCTGCAAGTCCCTGAGACCTTCCAGGAAATACGCGCCCTTGGCCATGACCATGGGCTCGTACTCCTCCTCGGCCATCATCTTCATCGCCTCCAGTGCGACGGCGGTGCCGAGCGGATTGGCGTTGAAGGTCGAATGGGTGGAGCCGGCCGGGAAGATGGTGGGGTTGATGAGCTCTTCCTTCGCCCAGACGCCGGACAGGGGATTGAGGCCGTTGGTGACCGCCTTGCCGAAGACGATCATGTCCGGCTGCACGCCGAAATGCTCGATCGACCAGAGTTTTCCGGTCCGGTAGAAGCCCATCTGGATCTCGTCGACGACCAGCAGGATGCCGTGGTCGTCGAGGACCTTCTTCAGTCCCTTGAAGAAGTTCGGCGGGGGAATGACGTATCCGCCCGTGCCCTGCAAGGGTTCCACATAGAAGGCCGCGTATTCGGCCTGGCCGACCTTGGGATCCCAGACGCCATTGTACTCGCTCTCGAACAGCCGGGCGAACTGCGCGACGCAATGTTCGCCATACTCTTCCTTGCTCATGCCCTTCGGCGCCCGAAAATGGTAGGGAAAAGGGATGAACTGCGCGCGCTCGCCGAAATGGCCGAAGCGGCGGCGATAGCGGTAGGACGAGGTGATGGCGGACGCCCCGAGCGTGCGGCCGTGATAGCCGCCCTCGAAGGCGAACATCAGGCTTTTGCCGTTGCTGGCGTTGCGCACGATCTTGAGGGAATCCTCCACCGCCTGGGCGCCGCCGACATTGAAATGCACCCGCCCCTTGGCCCCGAACTTGGCCTCGGCATCCTGCGCGATCATCGCCGCGAGCTCGATCTTCTCGCGATGGAGATACTGGCTGGCGACCTGCGGCAGCGTGTCGATCTGGCGCTTCAGCGCGGCGTTGAGGCGCGGGTTGGCGTAGCCGAAGTTGACCGCCGAATACCACATCTGCAAGTCGAGGAAGCGGTTTCCGGCCGCATCCAGCATGAAGGACCCTTCGCAGCCCGAGAAGATCTTCGGGAACTGCGTGTAATGGACCGTATCGCCATGGGAGCAATACGCGCGCGCGTCCGCAAAATCCGCGATGGGGTGGTGGGGGATGCCGGCCTGCGCGCAGTGGGCCACGAGGCTTGCCTTGGCAAAGACAAGGTCGGCTTCGCCCGCCACGCAGAAATCCGAGCGCCCGTCGCCCACCAGCAGGTTCAGCGGCCGCGCCAGCTGCGCGGCGACATGGCACTTGCAGGTGCCGCTGCCACAGGTCCCGCCCGGCGCCGCATGAGGCGACAGCAGCCGCCAGCGGTCGCCGCCCATCCACCGCAGCTCGTTGGCGACCACCGGGATATGGCCGAGGCCGGCGCGCGCCATGACCGTGTGGATCGTCCTGTCGAGGCCGTCGGAGACGATGGTGAGGGGGATAGCGTGGCGCCGGCAGAGGCGCGCGAAGTCCGGGAAGCCGGGGTCGATCTGCGTCGTGGCGGCGAAGGTGTCGAGCACGTCGGGTAAGACGCGCAGCAGATCGACCTGCCGGGCCATGCAGGCGCGCGAGCCGATACGGCCAGCGAGCCATTCGGCCTCGATCTCCTCCCAGCCCGGCGCGGCGAAGCGCTCGAGCACGCGATCAGTGGAGTCCTTGAGGGAGATCGTGCCGTCGAAATCGACGATGGCCTGCCAGAGGGACGTCGGCGGGTGTTGCGCAGGGGGCAAGGCGGGCCTCACAGGGACGCGAGTGGGTGAGCCTCCACGATCAGCACGGCATTGACGCCGCCGAACGCGAAGCTGTTGCTGAGGCCGATCGCGCCTGCGATCGGCTGGTTCTGGGCGCTGATGGCCAGCGGATATTCGGCCTGCCCCGCCTCGAAGCCGAGGGTGCCCGGCGCGGTGCGGGACTGGAGGGCGAGGATCGTCGCGGCAAGCTCCAGGGCGCCGGAGGCCCCCAGCGTGTGGCCATGGACCGGCTTGGTCGCGGAGAGCGGAATGCGCGACGCATCGGCGCCCAAGACCGCCTGAAGGGCCTCCGCCTCGGCGGCGTCGTTCAGCCGTGTGCCGGTGCCATGGGCGTTCACATGGCTGATCTCGTGCGGCGCGAGGCCGGCATCGTTCAGCGCGGCGCGGATGGCCGCCGCCGCGCCGCCGGCATCCGGGCGCACCAGGTCGCCGGCGTCGGAAGTCGTGCCGTAGCCGCGCAGACGCGCGAGGACCGGCGCCCGCCTGCGCGCCGCCGCCGCGTCGCTCTCCAGCACGAACACGGCCGCGCCCTCGCCCAGCGCCATGCCGTCGCGGTCTAGGCAGAAGGGCCGGCAGCGGGTCGAGGTCAAGACGCGCATGGCCTGCCAGCTCTCAAGGGCGGACGGCGTGAGCGAGGCCTCGGTTCCCCCCACGAGCACGCGATCGGCGAGACCGGCCCGGATCAAGATCATGCCGAGCCCGATGGCCTGCGCGCCCGAGGCGCATGCGCTCGATATGGCGAGGACGGTTCCGCGGCAGCCCCAGCGGCGGCTGAGCAGCGCGGGGGCCGCATGGGCCATCAGCCGGGGAATGGTGAGGGGATCGGGCCGTCGCTGCTCCACATAGAGCCCGTGGTGGCTGTCGTCGATGGAAGTGGCACCGCCGATGCCGGTGCCCAGCACCACCGAAGTCCGCGCGCCCGCCAACTCTTCCGTGTCGAGCCCGGCCGCGGCGACCGCTTCCTCCGCGGCCAGCAAGGCCAGCACGCTGAAGCGGTCATAGGCGCGCCGGCCGCCGGCCGTCTCCGCCGCATTGCCCGGGAGATCGCCGATCTGCGCGGCCCGGAACGCGCGGCGGCCGAAGGCGCGCGGCAGCACGACATCGCCGATGGCGCTGCGCCCCTCGAACAGTGCGCGGGCGAAGGCGTTCCGGTCGAATCCGGCGGCTGAGACGACGCCGAAGCCGGTGATCGCGACACTGCTCATGACTGCAGCGCAGGGGTCGCGCGCTTGATGGAGTCCGCGAGCAAAACCACGAGTTCACCGAGATTGCGCGCCTCACCCCAGCGCAGCTCGCTTCCGATCTCGATGTCGAAGGCCTGCTCGATGCCGTTGATCACCATGACCGCTTCGAGCGAGTCGAAATCCAGCTCGTCGAGGGTAGCGGCGGGTTTCATCGTGGCGCGATCCAGCATGCCTTCCCTTGCGATCAGGTCCACGAGGCGCGCGACGAGCTCGGGCTCGACGGAAGAGGGCCAGACGTCGTCGGGCAGATTGGCTGACAATGGGGATCTCCGATCCGAATGCTTCTGAGGAGAGCGATGCGGCCGGCGGATTACGCGGGCATTACGTGGGATTGCTGCGCCTTACCTTCACGGATTGTGAAAGCGCACATAGACGCGCTGGCCGATCAGGAACAGCTCCGGCCGGTCGATTTCGAGGACGCCGTCCGCCACGCGCACGTCGGCGCGCTCGGTCGGCCCCTCGCTCGCGCGGCGATTGTCGAGAAAGGCGCCGACCCTCAGAACATGGCCGGGCGCGCTCGTGCCCTCGTCGCTCTCCGCGACGATCTCGGCGGTCATGCCCGGCTTCACCAGCCGCACGAAATTCTCCTGGATCTCCGCCCGCACGATCAGCGGCGCATCGGGGATCACGACGAACATCTCCGTCGCCGCACTGGCGGACACGATGTCGCCCGGCTTCACCGACCGGCGCGCGACACGCCCGGCGAGCGGCGCGCGCACCTCGCGGCGCTCGCGCTCGTAAAGGGCGCTGTCGCGGCGGGCGAGCGCGAGCGCGGACGCGGCCTCGGCGCCTTTCAGCTCGCCGGTCAGCGCGGCCATCGCCCCCTCGGCTTCGTCAAGGGCCTGCGCCGAGACCGCCTGCTCCTTCGCCGCGCGGCGGGTGCGATCGAGGCCGCGCTGCTGGATGGCGCGCCGCCGCTCCAGCGCCGCCTGCCGGGCCTTCGCTTCATCGAGCGCAGCCTCGGCCGCGGCGAGGGCGAAGGTGGCCTCCCGCGCCGAGAGCCGCGCCAGAACGGTGCCGGCCTCGACACGCTGGCCCTCGGCCACCAGTACCTCCTGAACCTCGCCGTCCCGCGTGGCGAGAATGCGCGACAGGCCGCCCTCCACCTCCACGCGCCCGCGCGCCGCCGCGATCACGGGCGCACCATCCGGCTGCGGCTCGGCGTCGACCCGGCTGCTGTTGATCACCATCACGATGCCGGCAATGATGCAGACGGCGAGCGCCAGCACCACGGGGGCGACGGTCGCGAAACGCAAGAGCTTCATGGGCGGGTCTCCGTGGCGCCGGATCTGAAAGGGCCGCGACTGTCACGGCGGAGCCGGCCGTCCTCCATCTCGATGACGCGGTCGGCGCGCGCGATCAGGCGCGGGTCGTGCGAGACGCAGACGACGATGGTGCCGCTGCGGTGGGCGATCTCGCGGAGCAGGTCCGTGACGATGGCGCCGTTCACGCTGTCGAGGGCGCTGGTCGGCTCGTCGGCGAACAGCAGGCGCGGGCGCTTGACGATGGCGCGCGCGATCGCCACCCGCTGCTTCTCGCCCCCCGACAGCTCGGCGGGGCGCAGATGCTGCCGCTGGCCGAGCCCCACCATGCCGAGCACCCGGGCGGCCGCGCGCCGGCCCACGTCGTGCGGGATGCCGCAATAGTCGAGCACGAGTTGCACCTGCTCCAGCGCGTCGAGCGCCGGAAACAGGTTGAAACCCTGGAAGACGAAGCCGCAATGGACAAGGCGGAAGGCGTCCCGCGCGGCATCGTCGAGCGCGCAGAGGTCCGTTCCGAGCGCGCGCACCTCGCCGTGATCCGGGCGCGACAGGCCGCTCATCAGCGACAGCAGAGTGCTCTTGCCGCAGCCAGAGGGACCGCTGATGAGGGAGAGTTCCCCCGGATAGAGCGCGAGCGAGACATCGCTCAGGGCCTGCGTCCGGATGGACTGGACGACATAGGATTTCTCCAGCCCCCGCACGCGCAAAGAGACGTCGGCCATCATCGCAGCAGCGCCGCTGGATCGGCATGGCGCAGCCGGCGCAGCGCGAGCACGCCCGCAAGCAGCGCAACCGACAGGACGAGCCCGCCGGACAGCGCCATGATGCCGGGGCCGAGCGCGAAGGGGATGCCGTTGAGATAGGCCAGCGCCGCGGCGAGCAGGCTGCCGGCCAGCCCCAGCGCCAGGCCGACCGCGCCGACCCACGCCGCCTGCTCGACCACGATGCGGCGCAGCTTCGGAAACGGAACGCCGATGGCCCGCAGCGTGGCGTATTGCGGCGTCGAGGCCGCGACGGCGGCCGTCAGGGTCTGGCTGGTGATCAGCGTGCCCACCAGCAGGGCCACGATGGTTGCGAAGATGAAGCCGACACCGGCGCCCGACTCCAGCAGCCAGTAGCGCACGGAGCGGCCAGCCAGATCGTCTGCGGTCCAGACCTCGAAGCGCTTTCGGGTCTCGGGTTGCGAGAACCGGGCCTTCACCGCCCGCGCCGCGCCGGCGGAGCGCAGGGCCGCGAGATAATAGGTGATGTCGCCAGCGGCTGCGAGCGAACGGTCGAGCGAACGGACGGTGGCGAGGGACGCGACGATGTTGACGCCGCCCATGGCGCGCATGCCGTCGGTCGTGCCGACGACCCGGACCCGCTGCCCGTTGATCTCGGCGGCGGCGCCGATGGCCGTCCCGAGCTTGTCGAGGTCCGCCGCGTCGACCAGCACGGTCGCCGGCTCCGTCAGCAGCGCACGCTCGGAGTGTCGCATCGCCTCGGCGAGGCCCAGCCCGTCCGGCCGCGTATCGATGCCGATGAGCGTCACGCTGACGCCGCCGCCGCGCGGGCCGCGCCAGTCTCCGGAGCCCAGCAGGAGGGGTTCGACGCGCAGGATCCGCGGATCGACCAGCAACTCGGCGGCGGCGCCGGCATCGATGCTGCGACCGAGATCGGCGCTCTGCGTCCCCGGAAAGCCGATCCACAGATCGGCGCGCGACTGCGTAACCGGCAGCGCGTTGGTGCCGACGATGCCGAGCAGCAATGCGCCCTGCACGATGATGAGAACGCCGGAAAAGCCCACGGACATCACCGCCGGCAGGAAGCGACGCCATTCGTGAACCAGCGTCTTGCGGGCGAGCGCGACCGCCATCAACCCCGTGCCTCCTGTGCCGGGGAAGGCGCGGCCGCGCCCAGCGCCTTGTAGAGCGCGACGGTCGCCAGTCCCTCGGCCTCCTGCGCCACGGCGAGGCGGCGCAGCGCCTGGATCAGGCCGGCGTCCGCGTCCGCGTGGCCGCCCGCATCCGCAAGCCCCTCCCGGTAGAGCACGCCGGTCCGGTGGGCCTGCCGGCGGTCGGCCTCGATCGCGGCCGCAAGGCCTATCGTCGCCCTGCGCGCCGCGCGCCAGTTCGCGAGTGCCCCGGCCGCTTCCTGATAGGCGGTGAGGACGGCCTGACGATAGGCGGCCAGCGCCTCGTCCAGCGCCGCGCGCCGGGCATCGACCGCGGCTTCCCGCCGACCATGGTCGAACAGGGGAATCTGGAGCGACGGCCCACCGGCGAGGCCCAGCGGCGAACTGGCCGACGGGAGGCCGACGCCGATCGTGCCGCCGAGCCGCAGCTTCGGATAGAGATCCGCCTTCGCGATCCCGACATCGGCGGCGGCCTTCAGCACCCTTTGCTCGGCCGCCCGCACATCCGGCCGCGCCCGCAGGAGATCGGCCGGCCGCCCGGCCTCCGGACTGTCCGGCGGAAGGGGCTGGCGCCCCGAGGCACCGAGGGTGGCGTCCGGCACCGGGGTACCGAGCAGCGTCGCGATCTGCTGGCGCAGGGCGGCCGCGCGGGCATCGAACCGGGCGAGTTCGGCCTGCGTCTCCGCGACAGCGGCGCCGTCGGCATCCGCGCCGGGCGGCGCGAGGCCGATCCGCGCCCGGCTTCGCGCGGAGCCGGCGCGCCGCTCCTGCGCCGCGAGGAGAGCGGCGGATAGCTCCCGTTGCCGCGTCGCCGAACAGAGGGAGATGTAAGCCGCCGCGACCTCTGCCGTCACCGCGATGCGGACCGCCTCAAGCTCGTCGCCGGCGATGGCGGCCGAGGCGGCAGCCGCCTGGTCGGTGCTCTCCGACAGGCCGAACAGGCCCACATCCCAGCTTGAATCGAAGCCGGCGACGACCGGCTGCCGCAGGGGATCCTCGAACGGCTCCGCCGACGTGCCGGCCAGCGCCTGCCCGCTGCCACCCATGCTCGGGAGGAACAGGGAGGATGCGGCGCCCGCCTGGCTGCGCCCGGCCGCAAGCCGCGCCTTCGCCTGCGCGATGGACAGGTTCTGGCGGGCGGCCTGGGCGACGAGGCGGTCGAGCGCCGGATCGTGAAAGCGGCCCCACCAGCCGTCGATATCCCGCCGTGGCCCCGACGCGGCCTCCTGCGCATAACGCGCGGGCAGCGCCGGCGCCTCGGCGACGACGGGCTCCAGCATCGAGCAGCCCGCCAGCAGCCAGCAGCCCGCGAGCGAAACGGCCAAGACGCGCCCGATGGGGCGGCACGAAGCCGACCGGTCGGACGGCCGACCGGCCGGCGCACGCCCATCGCAAAGCATGGAAAAAGGTTCCAGAAGCATCGTCCGTCATGTGGAACGCGTCGGCGTTCACGCCATCTGCAGGGCGATCGGCGCGAGGCCGGCCAGCCGGGGAACCCGGAAGCGAGGATGCCGGCGGGTGTTACGGTCCAGCGGCCCTTCCGAGCGTGAGGGCATTTTGCGCGGCGCGATTACGCGAGCATTACGCCCCGTGGACCGCGAACGGAGCCGCGGCAGAACCGGCCACGCGCGCGCCGACGCTTTCGATCGCGGTTATGCGCCCGCGCGCCATGTGGACGATGCGGTCGGCCGCGTCGAAATAGCGGTCGTCATGCGACACCGCGATCACGGTCTTGCCGGCCTGCCGCAGCTCCGGCAGGAGCTTGCGGTAGAACAGGTCCCGGAAGTCCGGATCCTGGTCCGCCGCCCATTCGTCGAACATCAGGATCGGCCGGTCCTCGAGCACGGCGTGGATGAAGGCCAGCCGCTTGCGCTGCCCGGTGGAGAGATCAGTGGTGGTAAGACGCCCCTCGACCACGGCAACCAAGCCGGCGAGATCGAGGCGCTGCAGCCAGGCATTGAGCCGCAGTTCGCCGCCCGGCCCGGCCAGGATCTCGTCGAACAGGTAATAGTCGGCGAACACGCCCGAGAACAGCTGCCTGTAGCCCTCCAGCCCGGCGGCCGGGACTGGCCGCCCGTCCAGCAGCACCGCGCCGGCGCACGGCCGGTACAGCCCGAGCAGGATCTTGATGAGAGTCGTCTTTCCGCTGCCGTTGCCGCCGACGATGAAAGTGATCTCGCCCTGCCGGATCTTCAGATGCGGGATATCGAGCGCGAAGCCGCTCGCGCGTCCCTCGCCCGCGAAGCTATGGCGCACGCCCTCCAGGGCGAGGCTGTCGCAAAAGGGCGGAGCGAGGTGCTTGCCCGCCGCTCCGTCCGGGTCCGCCTCGGCGAGGCCGGCGGTTAGCTCGCTGATACGGCGCAGGGCGATCTGCGCCTGGCTGAACACCGGCAGCGCGCTGGCCAGCTCCTCGATCGGCCCCTTGGCGAACAGCATCACGATGATGAAGCCGGTGATCACCTCGTTGTCGATGCCGAGATGGGGCCGCAGCACCAGGACGATGCAGACGAACAGAAAAATCAGCGCGATGCTGATGGTATCGACGGCCCAGAACAGGGCGTAGGCCCGGCCGTTGACGGCGGCGATGCGGTTGGTGAGGGCGCCGATGCCCTGCCGTTCCACGCGCAGCCGGCGCGGGCGGTTGAGGCGCAGCTCCTTGGCGCCTTCGATGATGGCGCGATACTGCTTCTGAAGCTGGTCCTCGAGGTCGCGCGCCTCGTCGAACCGGGCGAGCCAGGCCCGCATGGCAAAGTTGTTGAGCACCCCGCCCAGGACCACCAGCACCAGCCCGAAGCCCACCATGGGCACCGACAGCACGAACAGATAGGCGAGGCAGCCCAGAACCATCGCCAGCGCGGTGGTGTAGCCCGCGAAATGGTTGCCGAACTCGGCGATCTTCTCCACGTCGCCGTTGAGCACCGCCAAAAGCCGCGGGCTCTTCATCTGCTCGATCTCGGCGAGCGGCGCATCGAGGATGCGGTGGCAGACCTCCTGACGCAGCCGCGCGACGATGCGCTGCCCGAGCAGGCTGTTGCCGACGCCGGCGATGAGCTGGCCGGCGAGGCTGAGCAGGCACAGCGCGGCAAGGCCGATCATAACCCCTGTCGAGGCGGCGGAGGCGAGCGCGCCGTTGATGAGCGACAGCGCCCAGGCCATGGCGCCGCCGCCGGCAGCGCCCGCGAGGCTCGCCAGCACGATGAGCCGCCAGAAGGGGCGCAGAAGGCGCAGGACCTCGCGGAGAAGGTGCGGGGTCGGCTCGACGGAAGAAGGCGGGGCGGGCGCGCCGAGAGGAGGATTCATCGCAGGGTCGCAATCATGGGATCGTCGCACTCAGGGAAGGATCGAGAGACCTCGCCGCGCACCGGCGCGCTGGGGAGCCGGCGGCGATCGGGGCGATGGGGGCGCATCAGTGGCCCCAGTCGTCGTCGTCCCACGGATCGTCTTCGAAATCCTCGTCCCAGCCGTCCCGATGGTAGGTCCCGGCGACCGGATGCTGCGGCACGGGAACGATCCAGACCGGTTGGGGGCGGTAGACGTAGACCTGCGGAGGCGGCACGGCGAAGACCGATCCGGCCAAGGCTCCGGCAGCGGCTCCCGCGATGGCGCCGGCAAGGAGATCGTCGCTGTCCGCCGCAGCGGGGGGCGCGCTCAGGGCGGTCGCGACGGCGGCACCGAGTAGAAGCATGGCAATGGTACGCATGATGAACCCCGAAAGAATGGAAGACGTGCGCCATTCTCGGACCCAGGATTACCGACGCATTACGTACCGCTCCGGCGGAACATCATTGCGGAAAGCTCAGGCTTACCGTGGTGCCGCCGCCCGGTGTCTCCTCGATGGAGAGGCCCGCGCCATGCAGCGCCGCAACCTGCGCGACGATGGCGAGCCCGAGGCCCGTGCCGGCGGAATCCTGCTTGCCGCGGGCGAACGGCTCCATGACCGTGCGGCTGCCATAGGCTGTGCCGATGCCGGGGCCGAAATCGATCACCGAAACCCGCCGGGACGCCGCCACCTCGACCACCACCCTGCCCCCGCTGCCGCCGTGCTGGATCGCGTTGCGCACGAGATTGGACAGGCCGATCCCGATGGCCTGCGCCGAGCCGGAGACCATCACCGGCCCCTCGCCCCGCAGCTCGATATCCACGCCGCTCGCCAGCGCGGTCGGCACCTCGCGGGCCGTCGCCTCGCGCACCACCGAGACGAGATCGATGGGCTGCATTTCCGTGGGCTGGGAGGTGAGCCGCGCGAGTTGCAGCAGCATGGTCACCGTCGCCGACAGCGATTGCAGCTCCGCCACCAGTTCCGCCTTGATCTCGCGATTCTCGACGCGCTCCAAGCGCGTGCGCAGGCGGGTCAGCGGCGTGCGCAGCTCATGGGCGGCATTCGACAGGAAGCGCCGCTGCTCCGCCGTCGCGGCGTCGATCCGGTCGAGCGCGCGATTGAAGGCGAGGGCGAGCGGCTTCAGCTCCGAGGGCTGCTGATCGACCGGCAGCCGCGCGCCCTCCCGGGCGCCGATCTCCTCGGCCGCGGCGGCCGCCCGGCGCACCGGCCGCACGATCAGCGCCGGCACCACCAGGATGGTCGTGAGGATGATGATGGTCATGACCGCCGCCAGGACGGTCGAGGGCATGTCCGGCTCCCGCAGCAGCGACATCACGACTTCCGTGCTGGTGTAGACGGCCCCGCCGAGGGCAATGAGCATGTCGGGGCTGTCCCCGGCGCGCGTCGAGCCGAGAAGCTGCATCTCCGGGCCGCTGGCGTCATAGGCGGACCGTGCCTGTAGGACATCCGGCAGGCCGAGGCCTGCGCGCACGCGCGGGGGCACTTCGCCATGGGAAAGGCTGCCGTGGGGCGTGCTGACCACATACCAGAGCTGCGGAAACTGCCGCTGAAGCGCGAGCAGCCGGCCCGTCGGCGCCAGCAAGGGGCGGCCCGCCTCATCCGTCCTGACCGAGCGTTGGATCTCGGTGGCGACATCGGATTGCGCAACGTCGCCATCATCCCCGTAGAAGGCGATGAAGCCGATGAAGAGGCAGCAGAGGAGCGCCGAAATCAGGCCTCCAAGCAGCATCGCGGCCGACGAGGCGATGGATCTCTTCAGCAACATCCTCATTCAGCCATCAGGTAGCCGATTCCCCGCAGGGCCTTGATTTCCGCACGGCAGCCGGCTTCCCGCAAGCGCTTGCGCAAGCGAGACAGATGGGCATCGATGGCATTCGACTGGATCTCGTCGTCGAAGCCGTAGACCGCATTGTCGAGGGATTCGCGCAGCACCACCTGTCCCGCCCGGCGCATCAGCGCCTCGAGCAGGGCGAGCTCCCGGCGCGGAAGGATCAGCGGCTGATCATCCACATAGGCGGTGCGCGCGAAGGTGTCGAAGCGCAGGTTCGACACGCTGGTCACCCCCTTCTGGTCGAGCTGGTTGCGCCTGAGGACCGCCCGCGCCCGCGCGATCAGTTCCACCGGCTCGAAAGGCTTGGCGAGATAGTCGTCGGCGCCGGCATTAAGCGCCCGCGCGATCTCGTTGGGATCGTCCAGCGCGGTGAGCACCAGGATGCTCGGGCGCGGGCTGAGCATGCGCATTCGCGCGATCAGCGTCACCGCGTCGCCGTCCGGCAGCCGCCGGTCCATCACGACCAGATCGAAGGGGCGCACCTTCAAGGCGGCCTCGGCCTCGTCGAGCGTCGCCACGCGATCGGCCCCGCCGAGCGCGGCCTCCAGCGCATCCCGCAGCCAGGGGCCGAGATCGGCATCGTCTTCTATGACGAGTATGCGCACGGATGGATGCCCTCTTCGAGTGGCCCCGCTTCTTGGCCGTCATCGTTACATGAAGATTACGCGCGCGCCGAGGCGCGT
>NCEH01000115.1 GCA_002304505.1 Rhizobiales bacterium 32-66-11
GCCGCCGAAATCCACCCAGGTCAGCGCCAAGATCACGGCCGACCTGTCGATCAACCCGGCGCCCGACGGCACCGCCACGCCGGTGATCATCCGCCTCTACACGCTGAAGACCGACAATGCCTTTCAGCAGGCGGATTTCTCGTCCTTGTTCAATGCCGATGCCGCCACGCTCGGCCAGGACATGCTGGGCAAGCGGGAATTCCTCATGGCCCCCGGCAAGGTGGAGGGCTACAAGGACGACGTGCCGCTCGACACCGCGTTTCTCGGCGTGGTCGTGGGGTTCCGCAATATCGACTTCGCCGATTGGCGGGCGATCGCGCCGATCCAGGAAAACGCGCTGAATGCAGCGACCGTGAACATCACCGCCTTGTCGGTCGCGATCCCGCTGGTGAAGGTTTATTATCACAATTGGTTCTAGGGTTTCGCACCGCGCACGCGCGTCGATGCGATGCGATCCGAGGGCGACAGGGAAATCGCTGCCGTTCGCCGGAGCCGGTGCTAAAGTGCGGTGAGATCGGGCGCGCACAGGGGCGCCGCGGCACTGGCGCGGAAGCAATCAGGACCCGGCGGAAACAGGGCGTGTCACGGGTCAGCACAAGGGTCGGGACATGGCCGGATATTCCTCCGCAGTCGAGGCCATCGAGCTTTTCCTGACCGGCGAGATCGGGGTCCAGCACCTGGGCGAGCGGCTGGTAGGCTGCGGCGTCGCGCCGGAAGAGATCGCCGCCGTGCTCACGCATTTCGTCGCCGCCGGCCGCCTGCCGGAGCGCCTCGCGGCGCTGCTGCTCGATCGCGTGCGCGCCGGCGCGATGCCGGAACGCCGCCGTTCGCTCGCCGCCGATCCGGGAGGCACCGACCTGCGGGGCACCGATCTGCGCCGGGCCGATGCGCGCTCGGCCGATCCCCGTCGTAACGATCCTCGCCGGGCCTTGCCGTCCGCGCCGGCCTTCGCCCCGATGAGCCCGCCCGAGCCGCTGCTTCCGCCCGATCCCGCGGACTTCCAGCCGGCGCCGCCCGCCGAAACCGCATCACCCCGGCGCACGCCATTGCCGCAGCCCCATGAGGAGCGCACGCTCCGCCCCGTGATCGACCCGCGCCGATCCGTGCGTCCGCTGCCGCTGTCGGACGCACGGGGCGGATTCGACGAACGCCCGCTGCTGGACCGTCGCGGCCTCGCGCCGGACGCGGTGCGGGCCTTTGAGCCGCCGGAGCTTGCGCCGCCCCCGGCGGGGGTGCCCGACCGCTTCGCCCGCGACCGGACGGGCTTTGCCCCCGCGCCGCCCCAGTCCGCGCCGCTTCAGGCGCCCGAGGCGGGCGTCGCCCGCAGGCCACTGCTGCCGCCGAGCGCGGCCGGCGCGCTGGCCGGGCCGCCCGGTGGTGCGGTTCCCACGCCCGGCGGACCGCGGGCGCCTGTGCCCCGCGATGGCGCCCCGCGCGATGGAACGCCCCGCGAGCTCGCGCCGCGGGTTCCCGCGCCGCTGCCGCTTCCCACCTTGCCCACGCGGCCCCGCGGCCGCACCCCGCTCGCCGCTGCCCCGGACGCGCCCGACGCCGGTACCGCGACGCCGCGCGCCCGGATCGAGGAGAGCATCACCTCGGCCCTGCTGTCCGGCCTGCGCGGCCTGCGCCACAAGGGCGCCGAGGCGCATGGCCCCGGGCTCAACGAACGCCACCTGGACGGCTGGCTGTCCGGCTTCCGCAGCATGCGGGTGCGCCGGCAGGCGGATCTGGTCCATGACGGCGAGCGGCTGGAGCCCAAGCGCCTGCCCACCGCCGCGCCCAAGCTCGCCATCGGCTTCATGCTGAAGGATCGCTTCGTGCTCGACGACGAGCTGGGCCACGGCGGCATGGGAGAAGTATTCCGCGCGGTGGATCGCCGCCGCCTGGAGGCGGGCGACCCCGACCCCTATGTGGCGCTCAAGGTGCTGTCCGCCCAGTTCCGCCTGCACCCCGACGCGCTGGCGGCGCTGGAGGCGGAGGCCCGCAAGGTGCAATTGCTCTCCCACCCCAACATCTGCCCGATCTTCGATTTCGACCGCGACGGGCCGCATGCCTTCTTCGTGATGGAGCTGCTCCAGGGCGAGACGCTCGACCTCGCGCTACGCCGCACGCCGGGGGAGCCGCTGGCCGCGGATCTTGCCGGCCACGTGGTCTCCGGGGTGCTGGCGGCGATGTCCCATGCCCATGCGCTCGGCATCGTGCATGGCGATCTCAAGCCGGGTAATGTGTTCATCACCCGCGAAGGCTTGGCCAAGGTGCTGGATTTCGGCGTCGCCGTGGCGCTGCGGGGCGGCGGGTTCAATCCCGAGGGGCTGGCCGCCTATACGCCCGCCTTCTCCAGCCCGGAGATGATCGCGGGCGCGCCGCGCGATCCGCGCGACGACGTGTTCTCACTCGGTTGTCTGATCTATCTGGTCTATTCGGGCGCGCATCCCTTTGGGCGCCGGCCGGCGGGGGAGGCGGCCCAGCTCGGGCTGGTGCCCGCGCCCATCCCCGGCATGCCGGGCGACGCCCAGTGGGCGCTGGAGCGCGCCCTTTCCTTTACCCGGGAAGACCGCCCCGCCGATGCCCGCGCCCTTGCCGCCGCGCTATTGCCCAGCCTCATCGGCCGGCGCGGGGAGGACTGAGGCGTCCCGCTCCAGCGCCATCGCCAGCTGGCGCACGCCGCGCGAGAAGTCGATCTGCGGATAGAGCAGCGAGACGAGCCCGGACGAGCCGGTGCGCACCAGTTCGTCGCTCATCAGGATCATGGCGCCGACCTCCGCGCCATAGGTCTCCGAGATCCGCTCGGAGAGCACGGCGGTGTCGAAATCGGGATGCACCTTGTTGACCGCCATGACGATGCGCGGCACCTCCAGCCGGCGGGCGAGCTGCATGGTCACCGCCGTGCCCTGGTAGTCCTGGTGGTCCGGCCGCAGCAGGATCAGCGCGATATCGGAAATGGCGATCGACAGCAGGGTCTCGTTATTGAGGCCGGGATGGGTGTCGAGGATCAGATAGTCGAGGGCGAGCGAGCGGCAGAGCGCGATCAGCCCCTCGTTCAACAGCTCCACCTCATAGCCTTCCTTCACCACGCGGGCGATATCCACCGCCTTCAGGCTCGCGGGCAGCAGGCTGAGATGGCCGAGGCGGGACACTTCCTCCGGCGGCACGGCGCGCGCCACCATATGGGTCACGTCCACCGCCACCTTGTCGATCGCGCAGCGGCCCCAGAGGAAATCGTTGAGGGTGTTGACCTCGTCCACATCCACTTCGAACAGCACGTGGATGCCGGGGGACTGGATGTCCGCGTCCACCAGCGCCACGCGGCGCCCGGCGCGCACCAGCTCGGCGGCGAGATTGCCGGCCACATTGGTTTTTCCGGTGCCGCCCCGGTAGGAGTGCAGCGCGAGGATCTGGGTCATGGAGGGCACGGTTCTCTAGAGGGGGCGATCGCGCAGCCGCTTGGCCATGGCCTGGACGGCGCGGAACTGATCGGTATCGACGATCTCGGCCACCGCGCGGTCGCGCTGGGAGATGTCGATGCGCAGGCGGTGCACTTCGGCGGAGAGCGCCTCGTTGCTGGCGGCGAGGTTGCGGTTGTCCTTCTCCAGCAGCGCCTGCGCCTCCTTCAGCGCGGCGAGGGTCTCTTCCAGATGCAGCTCGCGCGCTTCCACGCGCACGATCATCATGCCGAACGCCTCGGCGAGGCGCCGCACCGTGTCGGGCAGTGCCAAATCGCCGGTCATGGCGAGCAGCACGTCCACATCCTCGTAGCGTCCGCCGGATATGGCTTCGCACAGCGTGCGCAACTGATCGAGCGCCTGGGTTTCGCTGTCCTGCTCCGCCATGCCGAGGTCCGCCGCTGCCGTTCCCGCGCGGCCGGAGAGCAGCCGCGAAGCGGGGAAAGCTAAGATGTAGCATCGAAAAATGACAGAAGCGTTTTCGCGGCCCTGCCGCTACAGGAGGGACTTTCGCGGTGGGCGCGTTTTCGCAGCGCAGCAATTTTCAGCCGGCTCAAAACGTAACATGTGCTATATTGTCGCAGATTTGGAGCCGATTTCGGTTGCCCTCGGGGGCTGGCGCGGCGCGGCGTGTGGGTCGTAAGCGTGCGGACATACGGGAAAACCCCGATGTCCCGTCGACGGGACATCTTTGCTGCCGTGCCACAGCTTGCGCGAAGCCGAGGCTTCGCCGTCCGGTGCGCTCGCTGGCGGTCGCAAACCGACATATTGTTCTAGTCATTCGTGAATAGGTTCGCGCCGCGCGAGGGATTGCACCCCTCGGCGAGCGACCTGCGCGGGCGCGCGGGCCGGATCAGCGGCGTGGGGACGACAATGGCGGCTGTGGATCTCAAATCATTGATTCTGCGCTTGGACGATGTGTGCCGCGCGACCTTGGAAAGCGCCGCAGGCTTCGCCCTCATGCGCACGCATTACAATGTCGAGGTCGAGCACTGGATCGCCAAGTTGGCCGGCGAGAACGATGCCGATTTCATCGCCGTTCTCAATCATTACGGGGTCGAGCAGGGCCGCCTCGCCGCCGACCTCAACCGCGCGCTCGACAAGATGAAGACCGGCAATTCCCGTCCGCCGGGCCTTGCGCCCGATGTGGTGGATCTCGCCAAGCAGGCCTGGCTGCTCGCCTCGCTGGACCAGGGCCAGTCGCGCGTGCGCTCGGGCCACATCCTGTGGGCCATGGTGGCCGACGACGCGCTCGCGCGGCGCACCTATGAGATTTCCGACCAGTTCCGCCGCATCCCCGCCGATGCGCTGAAGCGCGATCTCTCCGGCCTCACCATGACCACGGGCGAGGCCAATGCCGTGGCCCGCACCGCGCAGGCGAGCGACGGCGGCGGCGGCAACGACATGGCCCTGCCGCGCGGCAAGGGCGCGCTCGAGCAGTTCACCATCGACCTCACCGCCCAGGCGCGCTCGGGCAAGATCGACCCGATCCTCGGCCGCGACGAGGAAATCCGCCAGATCATCGACATCCTGTCGCGCCGCCGGCAGAACAATCCCATCCTCACCGGCGAGGCGGGCGTCGGCAAGACCGCGGTGGTGGAGGGCTTCGCCCTGCGCATTGCCGCCGGCGACGTGCCGCCCGCGCTCAAGGACGTGACCCTGCGCACGCTCGATCTCGGCCTGCTCCAGGCCGGCGCCGGCATGAAGGGCGAGTTCGAAAACCGCCTGCGCTCGGTGATCGACGAGACCAAGGCCAGCCCCACGCCTATCATCCTGTTCATCGACGAGGCCCACACCCTGGTGGGCGCGGGCGGTGCGGCGGGGCAGGGCGATGCCGCCAATCTCCTGAAGCCGGCGCTGGCGCGCGGCGAATTGCGCACCATCGCCGCCACCACCTGGGCCGAATACAAGAAATATTTCGAGAAGGACGCCGCGCTGACCCGCCGCTTCCAGGTGGTCAAGGTGGAGGAGCCGAGCGAGCCCACCGCCATGGCCATGATCCGCGGCCTCGTCGCGACCCTCGAAATGTACCACAAGGTGCGCATCCTGGATGAGGCGGTGGGGGACGCGGTGCGCCTCTCCGCCCGCTATATTCCGGCCCGCCAGCTGCCCGACAAGGCGGTGTCCCTGCTTGATACCGCCTGCTCGCGCGTGGCGGTGAGCCAGAGCACCATTCCCGCCCCGATCGAGGATCGCCAGCGCAAGATCTCGCTGATCGACACCGAGCTCGGCATTCTGGAGCGCGAGACCCGCTCCGGCGGCGAGCATTCCGTCCGCGCCGCCGAACTCCAGGCCGAGCGCGCCACCGCCACCACCGAGCTTGCCGCGCTGGAACAGCGCTGGGGCGAGGAAAAGGCGCTGGTGGAGGAATTCGAGGCGCTGCGGGCGAAACTCGAAGATCCCGCCGTGCTCGACGACAAGGACGCGCTGCGCGCCGCGCTCCAGGACGCGGTGGCGCGCCTCAAGGCGGTGCAGGGCGAGCAGCCGCTGGTGTTCCCGGTGGTGGACGGGCAGGCGGTGGCCGAGATCGTCCAGAGCTGGACCGGCATTCCCGCCGGCCGCATGCAGTCGAACGAGATCCGCACCGTCCTCGCCCTCAAGGAGGCGATGGAAAAGCGCATCATCGGCCAGTCGCACGCGCTGGAGGCGGTGGCGCAGGCGATCCGCACCTCGCGCGCCAAGCTCACCGACCCGCGCAAGCCGGTCGGCGTTTTCCTGATGGTCGGCCTCTCCGGCGTCGGCAAGACCGAGACCGCGCTGACGCTCGCGGACCTGCTCTATGGCGGCGAACAGAACCTCACCACCATCAATATGAGCGAGTTCAAGGAAGAGCATAAGGTGAGCCTGCTCATGGGCTCGCCTCCCGGCTATGTGGGCTATGGCGAAGGCGGTATCCTCACCGAGGCGGTGCGCCGCAAGCCCTATTCGGTGGTGCTGCTGGACGAGATGGAAAAGGCCCATCCCGGCGTGCAGGACGTGTTCTACCAGGTGTTCGACAAGGGCAATATGAAGGACGGCGAAGGCCGCGACATCGACTTCAAGAACACCATCATCATCATGACCTCGAACGCCTGCTCCGATCTGCTGGCGAAGCTGTGCGCCGACCCGGAGACCATGCCCGAACCGACGGTGCTCGCCGAGGCGCTGCGGCCGGAACTGATGAAATTCTTCAAGCCGGCGTTCCTCGGCCGCGTGACTTTGGTGCCTTATCTGCCGCTCACCGACGCCACCATTCGCACCATCGTCGCCCTGCAACTCGGCCGGATCGCGAAGCGCGTGCGCGAGGCCTACAAGGCCGAGTTCGCCTATGCCCCCGAGCTGGTGGAAACCATCGCCGCCCGCTGCACCGAAAGCTCGTCGGGCGCGCGCAATGTGGAAAACATCCTTTCGCGCACGCTGCTGCCGGAAATGTCCGCGCGGGTGCTGGAAAAGCTCACCGAGGGCCTTCCCATCACCCGCATCCAGGTCGGCCTCGGCGATGACGGACAGTTCACCTATGACGTCGCCTGAACGCGGTCGGTCGCTTTCCCGGCCGGCGTCCGCGCCGGCCGTGCGGAGGCAGGCCTGATGCCCCCCGCTGCCCGCATGGGCGATCAGGTGCTGCAGACCGCGCCGCATTGCCATGCGCCGATCCATCCGCCGGCGCTGGTGCCGACGCCCGTGCCGCATCCCGCCACGCCGCTGGCGATCATGAAGGGCTGCCCCACGGTGCTGATCGGCAACATGCCCGCCGCACGCCTCACCGACACCACCATGCCCTGCATGCTGATCGGCTGTGTCCCCGGCGGGCCGGGCATGATCATGAAGGGGTCCGCCACGGTGCTGATCGGCAGCCTGCCGGCGGCGCGGGTGGGCGATTCTTCGCTGCATTCCAGCTGCGTCGCGCCGATCCCGAGCCCGAGCGGCACGATTTTGCCGCCCGGCTGCCCCACCGTGATGATCGGCGGCTGACCCCATGCGCCATGCTCATTTCGAGGCGCTCCAGCCGGTCTGCCCGGCCTGCCTGCGGCGCGGCATCGAATCTCCGCTTCAGCTCGCGCCGGGCGCGCTGGAGGATGCCGCCGGCGTAAGTTCCGGCCTGCTGCGCTGCGCCGTGGTGGATTGCGGCATCGCCTATCCCATCATTGACGGCGCGCCGATCCTGGTCCCCGATCTCGCCGGCTGGCTCGCCGCCAACGGGCACCTGCTGCTCCAGCGCCACGAATTGCCCGACCCGGTGGAAGCGGTGGTGGCGGCCGCGCTTGGGCCGGACGCCGCGTTCAACGTCATCCGGACCCAGCAGGCGAGCTACGCCCACGACCATTATGGCGACCTGGAAGAGGACGGCGGCGCATCCGCCGCGTTCGGACCCCCGCCAGGGAATTATGCGCCAGGGAATTCTGCGCCGGGGAACGCCGCGCCGCCGGCCCCCACGCCCCTTCAGCCTGGCGCGGTGCGGCGCACGCTCGCCGCCGCGCTGGCGCAGCTGCCGGCCACCACCGGTCCCGTGCTCGACATCGGCTGCGCCGTGGGCCGAACCTCGTTCGACCTTGCCGCCGCGTGCCCCGGCCTCGTTCTCGGCATCGACCTCAACTGGCCGTTGCTGGCCATCGGCCGCGGCATCCTGGATCGGGCGGTCCTGTCCTATCCGCACCGTCGCCTGGGCATGCATTTCGAACGCCGGCGCCATGCGGTCTCTTTCCCCGGCAGCGACCGGGTGGATTTCTGGGTCGCCGATGCGCTCGCCCTGCCGTTCCGCGGGCACACCTTCGACCTCGCCATGGCGCTGAACGTGATCGACTGCGTGAGCGCCCCGCCGCGCCTGATCGCGGAGATGGCGCGGGTGCTTCAGCCCGGCGGCGGCGCGGCGATCGCGACCCCGTTCGACTGGAACAGCCAGGTCACTCCGCCGGATGCATGGGTGGACGGGCCGGCGGCGCTGGAGACACTGGTGGCGGAGGTGTCCGCGCAGGCCCGCCAGGCGGGTCTGGGCGCCTTGGTTCAGACCGGTCCTTCGCACGACCTAGACTGGCATGTGCGCCTACATGATCGTGCTGCGATGCATTACGCAGTTCATCTACTCACGGCCTCGCTGGACTGATTTTGAATTTGCGGAGTACGCGTAAACCAGTTGTACGACTGTCAATATAGGGTGCTACAGCCAAGCCTCGATGATCTCCGCAGCCGCGCCGATCATGGGTGAAAACAGGGAAACCCCACCATGGCCATCTATGTGAATTACGACGGTATCCCGGGTGAAGCCACGCAGCAGGACCACACCAAGTGGATCGACGTGCTGTCGCTCTCCTGGGGCGTCGGTCGCGGCATCGCCACCGTTTCGGGCTCCACCAACAATCGTGAAGCCTCCGAGCCGTCCGTGAGCGAAGTGTCGATCGTCAAGATGTTCGATTCCTCCTCGCCCAAGCTGTTCACGGAATCCTGCACCGGCAACACCGGCAAGACGGTCAAGATCGACCTGACCACCACCGGTAGCCCCGGCGTGACCTATTGCACCTACACGCTGACCAATGCGCTGATCTCGTCTTATTCGGTGTCCTCCGGCGGCGACCGCCCGACCGAGTCGATCTCGATCAGCTTCACCAAGCTCGAGTTCAAGTTCACCCCCTATGACGACACCAACAAGGCCGGCACCCCGGTCACCGTGTCGTACGACATGTCGACCACCAAGACCTCCTGATCCGGCGATGTATCCGGGTCGGCGCTGTACGCCGGCCCGGAGGCTGGCGCTTGTCAGGGACCGGGCGAATGCAACTCGGCCGGCCCATTAAGCCTGCGGCCGCGCCCGCGGTTTTTCGAAGGGGGACGTCATGGACATCAAAGAGTTCACAAGGCTCATCGAATCGACCGTGACCGCGGCAGGTGGCGCCGACACGCTCGCGGCATGCATGACGAAGCCGGCGGGCACCCTGATCGCCCAGTATGGCCCCCTGACCGACAAGATCATGAAGGACAAGGCCGTCGCCAAGGCGCTCGAGCTTTACGACGAGCATATGGTGCGGGTGCCGAACCAGCAGTTCGCCAACGCGCTTGCGGAACTTGCGCTGGTGGTCAACGGACTGCCGGCGCAGGCGACCACCGGCGCGACCACGGCCATGGGCGCGCTCGTGTACCAGACCCAGCGCTTCGACGCGAACCTGAGCGCCGTCCTGGCCGGCGTGAAGCCGTCGCCGGCGGGCATGATGGGCGTGTTGCTGGCCGTGATGGATACGTCGATCACCGCCGGCCTCGCCTTCGTGCCGGTGGCAGGCCCGTTCCTGGTGCCGCTCTCGCAGGGCCTCTGCAGCGCCATCGGGTTCGGCATCAATGCCGGCATCCAGCGCGCGGCTGATGATCCCTCGCTTCTGTTCAACACCGGCAACGCCCAGCAGAAGGCCGACCAGAAGACGGCCATCTCCGGGAGCTCCGACGTCAATTCCGCCCAGAACCGCGCCGATGCCTCCGGCAACGCCGGCAAGGCGATCAGCAGCGGCGTCTCCAGCGCGTTCGGCGCCTTCGACAAGGAAAGCACCATTGGCCAGCTGGCCGCGCAGAAGGGCATCGCCAGCCTCGTGGCCACGGGCATCGGCATGCTGGTGAAGCGCAACGAGGAAGCGGTTCTGAAGAACCCCGATTCCACCAGCGGGCGTGCCTTCACCAACGTCATGATGGGTCAGGTCCAGTCGCAGAACCAGTCGGTCGCGGTCGAGATCAACAGCCTCAACAAGATCAATCTCAAGCTGCCGGATGTGCTGCGGCCGACCGCCGACCGGACCAAATTCTACCTGGATGAGAAGAAGTCCCTGGGCGATTTCCGGACCAAGACCCAGGAAATGTTCATCGCCTTCTACAAGCTGATCAGCCAGGTGATTTCGGCCGGCTTGCGGGAATCCTTCAAGAGCTCCACCGACCGGATCGATCGCCCGCTCTCCGACCAGCAGAAGATCGCCTTGCTCATCCTTGGCTATTTCTACGCCAAGCGCTGGGACAAGGGCACCCAGATGGTCACGCACACCACCAATCTCCAGCGCCTGACGGGTGAGAAGGGCGTGATTGAAACGAGCATCCAGAGGAATACGGGTGATCTCGCCAATGCGCAGGGCATTGACCGCGGCCCGCTCGAGGATGCGATCAGCCAGCTGAACCTCGATCTGCGCAACAAGGAAGGCCAGATCGCCTCGACCCAGCAGGCGCTGGCCCAGCTGACGTCGAAGAAGAATACGCTGACGGCGGTTCACACCTTCTGGCAGCAGGCAGGCAATCAGGACGATGCGTTGATGGCGACGAGTTACGCCACCTATCAGAAAGCCAGCACCGCGCTCAGCAAGAGGAACTTTCTCGGCGACACCTTCACCCGCTCCGACATCTCCATCGAGAAGCTCGACCAGGTGAAGGCGGCCTCGAAGGAATATTTCAGTGCCCTGAAGGATGCCCTCGTGTCGGACATTTCGACCGCCATGAACAAGGGCAACGAAGGGATCATGAACGACAAAGACATGGTCGAGATGTGGAAGGTCTATATCGGCGCCAACCTCATCATCAACCAGACGCTGCGGGATGCGAAGCTGAAGGAAACCAGCAAGCTCACGCGGTTCTCGCGCGCGATCACCCCCACCACCGACGCCACGTCCATCGACAACCGCTACATCCAGATGCTGGAGGACGCCGGATTCATCGAGCGTTATACCGGCAC
>NCEH01000116.1 GCA_002304505.1 Rhizobiales bacterium 32-66-11
GCGGCACAGGAAGTCCATCGCCTGGAGATGGGCGAAGCCGGGCGCGCGGATCTTGCAGCGATAGGGCTTGTTGGTGCCGTCGGCGACCAGATAAACGCCAAACTCGCCTTTCGGCGCTTCCACCGCGGCGTACACGTCGCCCGCCGGCACGTGATAGCCTTCGGTATAGAGCTTGAAATGGTGGATCAGCGCTTCCATCGAGCGCTTCATCTCGCCCCGCTTGGGCGGCACCACCTTATTGTCGACGGTCGCCACCGGGCCCGGCGTCTTCAGCAGGCGCTGCACGCACTGCTTCATGATCTTGATGGACTGGCGCATCTCTTCCATGCGCACCACGTAGCGATCATAGCAATCGCCGTGCTTGCCGATGGGGATGTCGAAATCCAGCTCGGAATAGCATTCATAAGGCTGCGCGCGGCGCAGATCCCAGGCGGCGCCGGAGCCGCGCACCATCACGCCGGAAAATCCCCAGGCCTGGGCCTCTTCCAGGGTCACCACGCCGATATCGACGGTGCGCTGCTTGAAGATGCGGTTGCCGGTGACCAGGGCATCCAGATCGTCGAGGGTCTGAAGGCACGGATCGCAGAAGGCGCCGATGTCCTCGACCAGCTTCGTCGGCAAATCCTGGTGAACGCCGCCCGGCCGGAAATAGGCCGCGTGCATGCGGCTCCCAGACGCGCGCTCATAGAACATCATGAGCTTTTCGCGCTGCTCGAAGCCCCACAGCGGCGGGGTGAGCGCGCCCACGTCCATCGCGAACGTGGTGACGTTCAAAATGTGCGAGAGCAGCCGGCCAATCTCGGAATAGAGCACGCGGATCAGCTGGCCGCGGATCGGCACCTCAATGCCGAGGAGCCTCTCCACCGCCAGGCAATAGGCATGCTCCTGGTTCATCGGCGCGCAATAATCGAGCCGGTCGAAATAGGGCACGGCCTGGAGATAGGTCTTCGCCTCGATCAGCTTTTCGGTGCCGCGATGCAGCAGGCCGATATGGGGATCGACGCGTTCCACCACCTCGCCGTTCAGCTCCAGCACCAGGCGCAGCACGCCGTGCGCCGCGGGATGCTGCGGGCCGAAATTGATCTGAAAGTTGCGGACCGGCGCGCCGGGATTGGGCGAGTCGAGGGTGTGGGCCATGGGGCGCTCCTTCAGCTCGCCTTGGGGGCGCCGGGCTGCGAGGCAGCCTTCTCGTCGCCGGGCAGAACATATTCGACACCCTCCCAGGGGGAGAGGAAGTCGAAGTTGCGGAATTCCTGCGGAAGGCGGACCGGCTCGTAGATCACGCGCTTGGCCTCATCGTCATAGCGCACCTCGACGAAGCCCGTGAGCGGAAAGTCCTTGCGCAAGGGATGGCCATCGAAACCATAGTCGGTCAGCAGGCGGCGCAGCTCGGGATGGCCGGTGAACAGAATGCCATACATGTCGTAGGCCTCCCGCTCGAACCAGTTGGCGCCCGGAAAGACCGCACAGATGGAGGGTATGGGCGTCGCCTCGTCCGTCTGCACCTTCAAGCGGATGCGCATATTATGCTTCAGCGAAAGCAGATGGTAGACGACCTCGAATCGCAGCTCGCGGGCCGGGTAATCCACGCCGCACACATCCACGATGCCGTGGAACAGGCACGCCGGATCGTCGCGCAGGAAGGTCGTAACCTTCACGATCTGCGCCCCCTCCACTTCAAGGGTCAATTCGCCGAACGCCATATGCGTCGCGCGGATCGCTTCGCCGAGCGCGCCGGATATGTGAACCGCGAGGTCCTTCAAGGTCTCGTCCATCTGCCTCTTCCCGTCGCCGTGCGTTCAGCGATTCAGCGTTCGATGGTTCCGATGCGGCGAATCTTCTTCTGGAGAAGAAGAACGCCGTAGAGCAACGCTTCCGCGGTGGGCGGGCAGCCGGGGACATAGATGTCCACGGGCACGATCCGGTCGCAGCCGCGCACCACGGCATAGGAATAATGATAATAGCCGCCGCCATTGGCGCAGCTGCCCATGGAGATCACGTAACGCGGCTCCGGCATCTGGTCGTAGACCTTGCGGAGCGCGGGCGCCATCTTATTGGTCAGCGTGCCGGCAACGATCATCACATCCGACTGGCGCGGAGAGGCGCGCGGCGCGAAGCCGAAACGCTCCACGTCGTAGCGCGGCATGGAAACCTGCATCATCTCCACAGCGCAGCACGCAAGGCCGAAGGTCATCCACATGAGCGAGCCGGTGCGCGCCCAGGTAATGAGGTCGTCGACATTGGTCATCAGGAAGCCGCGGTCCGCGAGCTCGGAATTGATCTCCTGGAAGAAGGGATCGTCCGAGCCGACAGGACGGCCGGTATTGGGATCGACGAGGCCGCGCGGCGCCTGGGCCACCAGCGGTTTCGTCGCAGAAGGGGTCAATCCCATTCGAGTGCTCCCTTGCGCCATTCGTAGATGAACCCGACGGTCAGCACGCCGAGGAAGAGCATCATGGACCAGAAGCCGAGATCGCCGAGGCCGCCGAACGAGATCGCCCAGGGGAACAGGAAGGCCACTTCCAGATCGAAGATGATGAAGAGGATGGAGACGAGATAGAAGCGCACGTCAAACGTCATGCGCGCGTCGTCGAACGCATTGAAGCCGCATTCGTAGGCTGAAAGCTTCTCCGGATCCGGGCTGCTGTACGCCACGATGAACGGCGAGATGAGCAGAGCAAGGCCGATCACCACCGAGACCCCGATGAAGATGACGACCGGGAGATAATCCTGGAGCAGCAGGTTCATGATCCGCACCTTGGGGCGCATGGGCGATCCGCTTGAAGCGTTACCGCGCCGGCCTCGGTTGGAGGAGTTCGAAACGAGCGAGGCTTATCGCAGCGCCAGATGGGTGGCAAGTGCGACCTTGCCCTTCCAGCGCAGAACACCCCAAACTTACCAAAGTGCCGATGCGACAGGTCCCATATCCCACAAATGCCACGCGAATTTTTGTAGGTTGCGGATTTTCACCGCCGCCCCCGAAGCCTGTTGCGGCGAAAGGAAAATGCGCCCTGCGGCCCGCCGTTATGCTCAGGTCGCATACCTGAGGGGCGCCGTCGTACCCAACCCTGTTTGCAATGCAGCACCGGCACAACGCTCAACCTGACGCAGCGCCGCATATGTCTCCGGCGCGCTTTCCACGGCCAAGGTGAAGCTGCGACAGTTTGACAGGGGAAAAGCGATGGCGACGGTCGGTGTCCTCAGGGGCGGGTCGCTTCCTTCACCGCCGCGACAAGCTGCTTCAGCGAGAACGGCTTCGGCAAGAAGGCAAAACGCTCGCCCTCGGGTAGATTCTTGGCGAACGCCTCCTCCGCATAGCCCGAAATGAAGATGATTTTCAGCTTGGGATCGCGGCGCCGCAGTTCGCGCAGCAGGCTCGGCCCGTCCATCTCGGGCATCACGACGTCCGACACCACCACATCGAAGCTGGTGCCGGGCTGATCCATCGCCTCCAGGGCCTCGGCCCCGTTCGCCGCCGCCACCACGCGATAGCCGCGCGCGCTCAGCGCGCGGGAGGCAAAGGCGCGCACCGCGTCCTCGTCCTCCACCAGCAGCACCGACGCCTGTCCGGTCAGATCCGGCACCTTGGCTTCCGGTTCGGCGGGGCGCGCCTGAGTCTCCTCGATCGCCCCCTCATGGCGCGGCAGGAACACGCGGAACAGGCTGCCCTTGCCGAGTTCGCTCGTGGCCAGCACGCTGCCGCCGGTCTGCTTGACGATGCCGTAAACCGTGGAAAGCCCGAGGCCGGTGCCTTTGCCCACGTCCTTGGTGGAGAAGAACGGCTCGAAGATCTTCTCCAATATGACCGGCGCCATGCCGGTGCCGGTGTCGCCCACTTCCACCAGCACATAATCGGCGGGCGCGAGGTTGCTGGGGTCGCCGTACTCGGCGCAGGCCGCCGCCGGAACGTTCAAGGTGCGCAAGGTCACGACACCGCCCGAGGGCATGGCATCGCGCGCATTGACCGCGAGATTCACGATCACCTGCTCGAATTGGTTCACATCCACGAGAATCGGCCACAGCTCCCGTCCATGTTCCACTTGCAGCGAGATGCTTTCGCCCATCAGGCGCCGCAGCAGCATGGAAAGGTCGGAAATCACGTCGGTGAGCTGGATTACCTGCGGCCGCAGCGTCTGCCGGCGCGAGAAGGCGAGCAACTGGCGCACCAGTCCCGCCGCCCGATTCGCGTTCTGCTTGATCTGCATGATGTCGGGGAAGGACGGATCGCTCGGCCGGTGATTGGCCAGCAGGAGATCGCAATAGCCGAGAATGGCGGTGAGCACGTTGTTGAAATCATGCGCCACGCCGCCGGCGAGCTGCCCGATCGCCTGCATCTTCTGCGATTGGGCGAACTGCGCTTCGAGGGCGCGCTGCGCGGTTGTGTCCACCGCATAGATCGCCGCACCGGCGCCCCCCGGCCCGAGATTGGCGGCATAGAGCCTCGCCGAGCGTCCCCCTTGCCCTGCAATGCCGACATCCACCGGCGCTCCGCTTGCCTGGCCGGACAGCGTCTCGCGCACGAGGCTTTCCACCGCCGGAACGTCGCGCTCGGCGACCAATTGCTCCAGCTTGGTCCCCGCGAGCATGCGGTCGCTGCCCGCGAACAGGCGGGCGAAACTGCCGTTGGCCTCGCGCACCGCGCCCGCGCCATCGACATTCGCCATGGCCAGAGGCGAGCGCGAGAAAAACGAGGCGTCGGAGCCGCCGGACATGCGCTGCGGCGGTTCCAGCGCCTGCCGCTCCGCGACCACAGGCAGCGCCATGGCGTCGCTGCGCGGGATCACGACGGCGATGCAATCCGCTCCGGCGCGGCCGCCGATCCACACCCGGCCGGAGGCTATGGAGCCGTCCTGCCGCACGAAATCCATGTCGATTCCGCGCGGTCCGGTCTGTCCGCGCTCGACCACGGCCTTCGCGATGGTCGTGCTTTGCGGCGCGATCAGCTCGGCAAACGGCAGGACGCCGGCGCCAAGTTCCGCCAGCCCGTAGCCGAGCCAGCGGGCGAAGGTGCCGTTCGCCAGCCGCCCGCCGGCGGCAGAAAGCAGCACCATGCCGACCGGTGCCTGCTCCCAGATTTCAGCGAGCGCAAGAACGCCCTCGGCCGGCAGCAGTTGGTCCGTCGCTTGCGCCGCGCGTGGCCGGGCGAGGGCCGCGCTTTCGGCCACCGGTGCAAAGGGCGCTGACGCAACGGTCTCGCCAGCGAGATGCAGCACCCACAAAGCGCGCCGCGCCCCGGCGAGCGGCTGCACCGAAACCACCAGGCGCCGACCGGCCGGGTTGGGATCGAAGGGGAAGGTCTGCATCCCTCTCACGCCGTCGGCGGCGCTGCGCAACAGCAGGCCGACCATGGCCTGTCCGCCGGGAATGCGGCCCAAAAACCGGTCCGGCGTTGGAACCTGGCCGGCTGCGTGCGCTTGTCGGTACCGCTCCACAGCCGCATGGTCGCGCTGACAACGGCGAAGATGCCGATGGCCGCAAGTCCGGCGAGGATCGCAGTGATGCCGCCGCTGGTGCTGCCCTCGAGCGCCGCGACGACGATGCCGCCGGCGAAAGCCGCCCCGCCGACCACCAAACGTTCACGCCCGGACGTTCTGCGGCTGAACACCCCGCTCAAAAAACCCGAGCGCGCATCGCCCGCGTCGGTGGTCATGAAATCGTCCTTCCAAGGAGCGCAGAAACGCCCTTTGCGGCCATAAACCGCTCCGAATCCGCGAAAATTAACGCAAAGTTACGGCATTGGTTGAAATCATGCCATGATCGTCAACAATTTCTTGGTTCGCCGGTCGATGTTGTACCCTAAGGGAACCTCCTGGCCCGATTGCACGGCGCTGGGATGCCGGGCTTGGGACGTGGTACATCGCACGGGCAGCGAAGAGGACACACGATGTTGCAGAATTTGTTTGGGGCGCAACTCGATCTGCCCGTGCGCTTAGCCATCGCCTTGCTGGTGATCGGCGTGCTGCTGGGTCTGACCGTGTTTATAGTACGCCATCTCGGGCGCGAAGGCCGAGGCGGCGCGGCGCGCTCCCGCCAGGCGCGTCTGGCGGTTCTGGACAGCGTCACCATAGATCCTCGCCGACGCCTGGTCCTGGTGCGGCGTGATGAGGTCGAACACCTGCTGCTGGTCGGCGGCTCCACCGATATTGTCGTGGAGCCCGCGATCTCCCGTGCCCCGGCGCGCGAGCCGGCGGTATTGCGGGAGCCTGCCGTCGCCCGGGAACCCGCCCGCGAGGCCATGCCGCCGCGCGAACCGCGTGAGGCGCTGCCGCTTCGTGAACCGCGTGAAGCGCTTGCGCCGCGCGAAGGCCGCGACGCCCTGCCGGCCCGCGAAGCCATGCTGCAGAGAGAGGCTCTGCCCCCCCGCGAAGTCCTGACGACCCGCGAAGCCCCGCTTTCCCGCGAAACCGTGCCTCCGCGCGAAGCCACAGTCCCCCGCGAAGTCCCGGTCCCCCGCGAGGCCCTTGTTGCTCGCGAATCCATCTATGCCCGCGATCCCCAGGCGCCCCGTCGGCCGCTGAGCCCGCCCGTTGCGGCCAAGCCGGCACTCGAGAGCACCGCTGGGGAAACCGCCGCCACTCCAGCCCCTGCCAAGCCGGAAGAGCCCCCCACCCTGGCAGCAGGCGTTGCACGCGAGCCGGCCGCGGCACCCGCCATTGCCGCAGCGCTTGAGGCCGATGCCCCGGCACCCGAGATCCGCCGTCCTCTGCCCGCACGGCGCACCACCGACCGGACGGCTCCCGCCATCGACACGCCGCGGCGCCCCGATGCCGGAACACCGCGCGCGCCGTTCGTGCGGCCGCAGCGTCTCGACCCGAACATCGATCCCGCCCGGGTCGCCCCGTCCGTGACCGCTTCCGTAGAGGCACCTGCGGCATCCGAGGCTGCGGCGACACCGTCTACCCCGGTGCAGGAGGACGCGCTTGCAACAAAATCGCAGGCCGCGTTGCCGACCGGCGGCGCCCCACGGGTCAGCGTCGCGCCGGATGCCCCACGCAAGGTCGAAAATGCCGTAGCGCCCGAAGTGACGCTGGACCTTCCGCCTCCCGCTTCGCCCGTCACGCCGCCGGTGACACCGCCGGTGGCCGAGCGCGCGGCACCTGTGGCGCCGCCCGAGCTCCCGTCTGCTCCGGTTGCGGCCGCAGCGCGGGCCGACGCGCCGGCTCCGCGTCGCGGAACGACCTTTACTCTCGGCAAGGACGTTCGCCCCGCAGGGGCGCCGCGCACTGAGCCTCGCCTCGCCGAATCCGCGCAGGGCCGCCCGACCGAGCCGCCGGTCGCCGCTTCCCCGGTGACCCCGCCGCCGGTGATTGCGCCCGTGGCATCAGATTTCGAGACCCCGGCCGCAAGAGCACCGGACATTATTCCCGCGCTAACCCTCGAGGATCTGCTGGGTCCGGATGCGGCGGAGATTCCGGGCGATGCCGCCGGTTCCCCGCCGCCACCGGTGGAGGAAGCCGCGCCGGCCCGACGGGGCCTTGGGGCGCTGTTCCGCACCGCCAACATGAAGGCACGTCCCGAAGGGGAGAGTCCCGAAGCGCCCCAGCAGGCGCCCGCTGCCGTACCCGGGGCCGAGCCGGCCGCGCTGGAGGTCATGGCGCGCCCCGCAGCGGCCCGCGTGGTGGAACCCACCGATCTTGCCACAATCGCACCGGACGACACGGCGCCCGACACGGCACGCCGACCGCTTCAGCCGGCACCGGAGGTGCGGGCGCGGCCTGTCGATCCGAGAGATCTCAAGGTGAGGATGGCGCCTCCTGCGCCCGCGATCGTCGTCGAGCCCGTCGCGCCCAATGCGCCGGAGCCCGCCGCAGCCACCCCCGCCGCAGCCACGCCCGCGCCGCCTGCTCCACCGCGCCGCTGGGTGCTGCCGCGCGCCACTCCGCCGAAAGCGCCCCAGCCGGACGCATTCGCCCGCGAATTGGACAATCCGTTCGCTTTGGATTCCGGCAGCATGGTCTCCATCGACGCGCCCACGCTCCCGCCGCCCGTGGCAGAGTCCAAGGCGCCCGCCCCGCCGAAAACCGAGGCTGCGACGGAGAAGGACCCATTCGAGGATCTGGAAGCCGAAATGGCCAATCTGCTTGGCCGGGGCACCGGGCCACGCTGATCGCGCCCGGCCGCCGGCCACGCACATGAAAAAGCCGGGCCTAGGGCCCGGCTTTTGTCTTGGTTTCGCACCTGATTGCGGCATCGATCGAGCCGGCGCGCCGGCTCGGTGTAGACCTCAATCGTCGCGATAGACCCGCTCGCGCCGCTCGTGTCGCTCCTGAGCTTCCACCGATAGCGTGGCAATCGGCCGGGCTTCCAGGCGCTTCAGCGAAATCGGCTCGCCGGTATCCTCGCAATAGCCGTAGCTTCCGTCCTCGATTCGCCCGAGGGCGGCATCGATCTTGGAAATCAGCTTGCGCTGGCGATCGCGCGCCCGCAGTTCGATCGAACGATCCGTCTCGGAAGACGCACGGTCCGCAAGATCGGGGTGATTCTGGTTCTCGTCTTGAAGGTGCTGCAGCGTTTCACGCGCCTCCCGCAGGATATCGTCCTTCCAGGCCAACAGCTTCAGCCGGAAATATTCCCGCTGGCGGTCGTTCATGAAGGGCTCGTCCTCGCGGGGGCGATAGTCCTGGTCGATTTGGACCGACATCAGCAATGTCCTCGATACAGCGTCGCTGATCCCCACCGGGTCGCCGCGCTTATATCCACCGCCTCGCCTCACGACAACCGCCATCGATGCCCATCGCGCTCGGCAAGCAATCCCAGGCCGGCCATATGCGCCCACCTGCTATAAAGTGATACCGTCGAGTAAGGTGTTGCGCCCATGGCGGCGCTAAAAACCGCTCACCACCAAGCCTTGCCGATGTTGAAGGTATAGGCGAGCGAGACACCCGCGGTGAACTGGTTGGCGCTCTGGGTCAAAGGAGAATCGGCAGCATCTCCAATCAACCGGCCGTAGGTTCCGAACACGCCTGCGGTGAAGCCCTTGCCGAAATCCTTGGTCAGCTGCGCGGTCGCGCCCCAGGAATACAGGCCGCTGCCGGCCTGGTAGACGGTCAGCGGATTGCCGAGAAAATTGGCGCTGAGCGCCTGGAACGGCGTCACCCCAAAATAGGCATTCTGGAACGCGGAGGAGCCGAAGGCGAGGCGGGGGCCGATGGCGAAACGCCAGGTTTCATAAGGCACGATCACGTCGGCGCCGAGATCGCCGACCCATCCCTCATACCCGCCGAAGCCATAGCGCAGCTCGCCGCGCAGCCGCAGCCAGTCCACCGGATACCATTCGGTAAAGCCACCGACTTCCAGCGAGGGGTCGAGGTTGCCGATGCCGTTCAGGTGGTCCGAACTGTCCTCGTCCCGACCCCAGTCGATCCGGCCGACGGCGCCGATGCGAAACTTGCCGGTGTCGAACAGGGCAACCGACGGATTGTCGTCGACACTGTGGAACGAGTTGAGTTCGCTCGCTTTTTGGACGCTGAAAATGAACCCGGGGCGGAATTCATAGGTCTCGCTGCCGGGATATTGCGGCACGATATTACCCGAACCGCCGATGGTCAGATACCAATCTTCCTTGGGCTGGGCGGGGGCCGGCGCGCTCAGTCCCGGCGCGACATCCGCGGCGGCGGCGGGACCGGAGGCGGCAATAAAAAGGCCCGTGGCACAGAGCGTTACGAAAGAAAGAAGGCGCGGCTCGGCCATGGTCCACCCAGTCTGAATCCAAGGGTGCACCCTACCCTGCACCCTCCATGCGGTGGTGCCAAATATGTCACTCATCCGCAATTATCGCGCTCCTCGCACGACTTACGCGGCTTTTTCGCTGCGGATAAGGTGAATGAATCCCCAATGACCGCGAGATGACCGTCAGGCGCTGGAAAATTCCACGGTGCTGACTTCCTGACGGTCCGCGAGCCGGGCGCGCCGGCGCTCCCCCCGGTCGGCGAGGCGGCCGGCCCAATAGGTGGACCAGCGCAGGCCGGCGCCGAGCGCGCCCCAGGTGGAGGGCAGCGGCGGGGCGCCGAACAGGGCGATCCGGTCGTCGCGCTCAACGATGGCGTCGCCGATCAGGTCGGCGGCCAGGCTCACATTGGCCAGCGGGTCCTGGCCGAGGGCCAGGGCATACCACACGCCCGGCCGATAGCCGCCAATCAGGGGCAGGCCGGAGGGCGCGCGCGCGGCGCGCCAGCCGAAGGCATGACCCACCATCGCCGAGGCGAGGCGCGGATAGAGCACGCCGGCCTGTCGGCGCAAGGCGCATGCGGCCGCGACCTCCCGGCCCTGATGGGTGGCGGTCGGCGCGGTGAAGGTGAGGTGCCCGCCATCGAGGGCGAAGCGCACCGGCCGCGCCCCGGTCTCGCGCACCGCCGGGCCGCCATAGCCACCCGACGACACGTGGAAGCTGCCGGTGACGAAGGTGGCCGGATAGACCGCGCGGGCGAGCCAGGGCGCCACGCGTCCAAGCCCGCGCGTGGCGCAGAAGATGGCGTGGTCCGCCCGCACCCGCCCGGTCGCGAGCTGGATATATTTGCGCACGCCGTCAAGATCGACGCTCTCGACGGGCGCGTGCATGAACCGGCGCACACCGGCGGCAACCACCGCATCGCCCAGCAACTGCGCCAGCGGGCCAACGTCGAAGCGGCGGGCGTGGGGGTCGAACAGCGCGCCGGAATAAAGATCGGTGCCGATGAGATCGAACAGGTCCGCCTCGCCCACGCGCTTAAGCTCGGGAAGTCCAAGCACGTCGCGCGCGGCGGCCTCATCCAGCAGGTCGGCAAGGCCGGCGGGCCCGGGAACCAGCAATTCCCCCTCGCCCGTCTGCTCAAGGCGCAGCACGTCCAGCAGGCGCAGGGCGCTGCGGGTGGCGCTGGCGGAAAGATCGTAAAGCGCCCGTGCCCGGTCCCGGTCGGCGCGCGCGCACAGGTCCATGGCGGTCAGGTCGAGGCCGGCGACGACGACGCTCTCCTGCCGCCCGGCTTCCGGAGCCTTGGTCTCCAGCAAGACCACCTCGCGGCCGCGCAGGGCCAGCACCAGCGCGATCCAAAGGCCCGGCGTTCCGTCACCGATGACGCAGACATCGCAATCGAGGTCGCCCCGCACCGCGGGCAACGGCTCGGCCGGGGCGATGCCCGGCCCGGTCGCGCGCACGGCCGTGCTCATGGTGCCGAAAGGGTCATGGTGCCCAAAGTCCCGGTTTCAAAATGCCCAGTTTCAAAAGTCCCGTCTGCGAATCGCCGGCATCCCCGTCACCCTTTCAAAAACGGCAGGAGGGTGGCGCAAATCCAGCAAGCTCAAGGCGTAGCATTGCCGCGCGCCGGGTCCAAGGGGCGATCAGCGATCGACGGTATCATGAGGGTGACGCGCGGAAATCGGTGAGATGAAATGCCACAATCCGGTATTTTCGCACCAGTCAAACTGACCGAAGGCGTGCGACTGGCCGCTCAGGGCCGGTTGATGCCGCGATCGGCCAGCACGTCGTCCACCTTGCGGGCCAGCTGGTCCAGGGTGAAGGGCTTGGGCAGGAAGGCCACGCCGTGGTCGAGAATGCCGTTATGCACCACGGCGTTGCGGGTATAGCCGGTGGTGTAGAGGATCTTCAGGCCGACCCGCGCGGCGGCCGCCTTTTCCGCCAGCTGCCGGCCGGTCATGTCGGGCATGACGATGTCGGTGAACAGCAGGTCGATGCGCGGTTGCAGGACCAATTGCTCCATCGCCTGATTGCCGTTGGCGGCCTGCACCACGGTATAGCCCAGCTCCCGCAGGGCATCGACGCTCATGTGGCGCACGTTCTCCTCGTCCTCCACCACCAGGATGGTGATGTCCGGACGGCCGGGCGGCAGATGCCCATCGCTCTTGTCCCCGCGTCCGACCAGCGCCGGCTCCCCCACATGACGCGGCAGATAGAGCTTCACCGTGGTGCCCTGGCCGATCTCCGAATAGATCTTCACATGGCCGCCGGACTGTTTGACGAAGCCGAACACCTGGCTGAGGCCGAGGCCGGTTCCGCGCCCGACGCCCTTGGTGGTGTAGAAGGGATCGAACGCCCGCTCGATCACGTCCGGGCCCATGCCGGTCCCGGTGTCGGAAACGCTCACCAGCACATATTGGCCCGCGGTCACCTCGGCATGATTGCGGGCATAGCGCTCGTCCAGATCGGAATTTGCAGTCTCGATGGTGAGCCGGCCGCCGTCGGGCATGGCATCGCGTGCATTCACCGCCAGATTGACGATGGCGTTTTCCAATTGCGCCGGATCGGCGAACGCGCGCCAGAGCCCGCCGGCGAGCACGGTTTCCACCTGGATGGTTTCGCCCAACGTGCGCCGCAGCAGCTCCGACATGCCGCCGACCAGTTTATTGGCATCCAGCGGCTGGGGCTCCAGCGCCTGCTGGCGCGAAAAGGCGAGCAGACGCGCCGTCAGCGCCCCGGCGCGCTGGGCGCCCTCCAGCGCATTGTCGATGCAGGTGCGCACCATATCGTGCTCGACGCCGGTGAGCCGGCGGCGCGCGATATCCAGCGAGCCGATGACGATCGCCAGCATATTGTTGAAATCATGCGCGATGCCGCCCGTCAGCTGGCCGATCGCCTCGGTCTTCTGCATCTGGCGGATCTGCGCTTCGGCGACGAAGCGCTCGGTCATTTCCTGCTGCAATTCGCTGGTGCGCTCGGCGATCCGCGTCTCCAGCTCGGCATTCAAGCGCCGCAGCGCCTCGTCACTCGCTTTGCGGTTCCGGAGCGCGGACAGCAAGCTGCTGGTGAGGGCAATGATCAGCAGCGCCGTCAAGGCATAGATCATCATGGCCACATAGCCGGACGGCCAATCGAGCCCGAAACCGTCCTGCGGGCTAATGAGGTAATAAGCCACCATCAGGCCGCCCAGCGCCGCCGCCAGCATGCCCGGCCAGAAACCGCCCAGAAACGCCACGAGACAGATCACCGGGATGAAGGTGATGAAGGGATAGCCTGCCAGCACCTCGCTGGCGGCCAATCGCACCAGCAAGGCCAGGGTCGTGAGCACCACTGCAAGCAGATAGCCGAGCCACGGGCGAGCGCGCACGGCCTCGGATAGCCCAGTGAATGTCATCGAGCCTTGGCCCCCCGCCGCCCCTGTGCGCGACGCAGCACAGAATATTCAGGAGCGAAACAAAAGTCTCGCCCTAGCTTGATACCCGCTTTGGGAAATGTGGACCATCGCGCCCGTGCCGCGCGGTCATCGCGCACCGACCGATCGCCGCACTGCACCAGCGGAGCCCGCGTGATAAGGTGCGAATCCTCGCCACGCCCCGGATGGTCCATGCGCCGCCTCATTCTGCTTCGCCACGCGAAATCCGATTGGCCCGAGGGCATTGTCGATGCCGAGCGTCCGCTCGCCCAGCGCGGGCGCGCGGCGGCTCCGATGATCGGCGCCTATATGGCCGCGCAGGACCTGGTGCCCGACCGGGTGCTGGTTTCGCCCGCCCGCCGTACCCGCGAGACCTGGGAGTTGCTGGCCCCGGCCCTGCCCGCGACCGTCGCCGTGCACAGCGAGCCGCGCCTCTATGATGCCGGCGTCACCCGCATTCTCTCCGTGCTGCGCGAGCAGCCGCGCGAGGTCCATGCGCTGATGCTGGTGGGGCACAATCCCGGCTTTGAGGATATCGCCGACGTGCTGACCGACCAGGGTCCGGCGGCGCCGCGCGCCTTGATGGCGGAAAAATTCCCCACCGGCGCGCTCGCGATCATCGATTTGCCCATCGACGATTGGGCCGACGTAATGCCGCAGACCGGCCGGCTCGACCGCTTCGTCACCCCGCGCTCGCTGATGCTGGAGATGTAGCGCCTTGGCCATGGGCCTGCTCGATGAAGCCTGGATCGGCCTGCGCGCCGTCGCGGACCGGTTCGAGGACCTTGCTCATCCCACCTTGCGCCTCGGGGTCACCGGGCTTGCGCGCTCGGGCAAGACCATTTTCACCACTGCGCTGATCCATGCCCTGATGCACGGCGGCCGGCTGCCGGTGTTCGAGGCGATGAATTCCGGCCGCATCGCCGGCGCGCGCCTCGCGCCCCAGCCGGACGATGCGGTGCCCCGCTTTCCCTATGAAGACCATCTGGCGCGGCTCGCGACGCTGCGCGAATGGCCCTCCTCCACCACCCGCATCAGCGAATTGCGGCTGGAGATTTCCTATGCGCCCCTCAAGGGCGGCCTGCGGCATCTCACGCTCGATCTCGTGGACTATCCCGGCGAATGGCTGCTGGACCTGCCCTTGCTGGACATGAGCTATGCCGATTTCTGCCGGCAGGCGCTGGACTCACCTTCGCCCCGCTCGATCTTCAAGACGGCGCGGCGCTGCCCGCAAGCTCGCTCGGCGCGATGATGGAGCGGCGGTTCCAATCCTACAAAAGCGCGGTCGTGCGGCCGTTCTTCCGCGATCATTTCGCCCGGCTGGACCGGCAAATCGTGCTGGTGGACGCGCTGTCCGCGCTGAATGCCGGGCCGGCGGCCCTCGCGGACCTGGAGCGCGCGCTGGATTCGATCCTGGTGGCGTTCCGCGTGGGGCGAAACAGCCTGATGAGCGCCCTGCTGCGCCCGCGCATCGAGAAAGTATTGTTCGCCGCCACCAAGGCCGATCATCTCCACCGCGCCAGCCACGACCGCCTGGAAGCCATCCTGCGACGGCTGGTGGACCGCGCGCTCGCCCGTGCGCGGGAAGGCGGGGCGCGAATCGACGTGGCCGCGCTCGCCGCCATCCGCGCCACCCGCGAGGCGGATGTGTCCAAGGGCGGACGCAGCATCGCCGCCATCATCGGCACGCCGGAGGCCGGGCAGGAAGCCGGCGGGCAGGTGTTCGACGGCAGCGGCGAGGTGGCGCTGTTTCCCGGCGCGCTGCCGGCCGACCCCGACGCCTTGTTCGCCGCCACGGGCGCGGCCTTTCGCGGACTGGCGAGCGGGCCGAACAGCGAGGCGGACTTTCGCTTCCTGCGCTTCCGCCCACCGGCCGGCATTGGCGCGACCAGCCCCCTGCCCCATATTCGCCTCGACCGCGCGCTCCAGTTCCTGCTGGGCGACCGGCTGAAGTGAGATCAGAAGGCCTCATGCCAGACCCGCACACAGACCGGCACCGGCCCGAAAATGTCCGACCCCAGGTGTTCCGCCTGGACGAGGCCGGCATCGTCGTGACCGAGGCGCCGGCGCCGGTCGATGAGGCGGACGAGATCATCGCCCCCGCCCCACCCGCGCGGCGCAGGGGCTTTTCGCTCGGCGCGCTGTTCTGGACCGCCCTCGGCGGGCTCGCGAGCCTCGGCATCGGCCTTGCGGTGACGCGGCTGATCGAGGATCTGTTCGCGCAGACGCAGGCGCTCGGCTATCTCGGCCTGGCGCTGGCGGGCCTGCTGGCGGTGGCGGTGGTGGCGATCATCGGCCGCGAGGTCGCCGGGCTGATGCGCTTTTCCAGCCTGGATTCCATTCGCGAACGGGCGGTTCTCGCGCTCGCCAATGACGACCGCCCGCTCGCCGAGACGGTGACGCACGATTTGCTCGGCATCGCCAAGGAGATGCCCGCGCTCGCCCGCGCGCGCGCCGATCTCTCCTCCCATCTCGGCGCGATCATTGACGGGGCGGATCTGGTGCAGCTCACCGAGCGCACGCTGATGGCCCCGCTGGACGCACGGGCGCGCCAGCTGGTGTCCGACACGGCGAAGCGGGTGTCTGTCGTCACCGCCGTCTCGCCGCGCGCGGTGGTGGACCTGTTGTTCGTGCTCTACAGCGCCTTCGTACTGATCCGCCGGCTGGCGGAACTCTATGGCGGGCGCCCCGGCGCGCTCGGCATGCTGCGGCTGGTGCGCCATGTACTGAGCCACCTCGCGGTCACCGGCGGCATGGCGGCCGGCGACACGCTGGTTCAGGAATTGGTGGGATCGGGCATCGCGGCGCGCCTCTCGGCGCGGCTCGGCGAGGGAGTGGTTAACGGCCTACTCACGGCACGACTCGGCCTCGCCGCCATCGCGGTGACGCGCCCGCTCCCCTTCACCGCCCTGCCAGCACCCCGCGTCGCCGATGTGGCGGCGGGGCTGATGAAGAAGGCGCAGGAAGACGAGGTTCGCCCTCAGCTCGGCAGCAGGCGCACCGGCAAGGCCGAGGGAGAATAAGGCTCCGGCCGGTTGCGCCAGAGCATCTCCCACAGCGGCCACGCCAGCAGCGGGCACAGCACCGCGATCAGGGCGCCCACCGTCCAGTCGGCATTGCCGAGCGCGCTCGCCAGCACCGCCACCAGCCCAAGCGCGGTGATGACCGCCAGGCCGCTCATGAGCCACCAGCGCCAGGGCGAAAGCCCGCCATCGAACACGATGCCGCTCGCATAGGGCCGCAGCGCTCCGTGCAGCGCGGCGATGAAGGTGGCATAGGCCTTGCGGTGATCGTCCACATTGGTGATGGAGGTGCGCGAGAGCGAACCGATGGTCAGCTTCTCCCCCGCCTTGCCGTGAATCACGGTCTCATAATTGGGCGAGGCCAATTGGCCGGGATGATAGCTCAGCCGCACCCGCGCCACGTCGCGCAGATGGAGCGCGCCGGAGCGGGCGCCGACCGTCCAATGCAGCGTCTCGCCATCGAGGCGGAAGCGCGAGCCCGAGCCGATCAGGCGGGGACGGAAGCTGTAGGTCAGACCGTCTTCCGGCGGCGGCGCGCCGTCCGCTGGACCCGTGCCGAAGGAAAGGCCGGTGGATGTCGTCACGGGAAACCTCGCGGAAGCTCAAGCATGCGGACACGGCATGACGCTAAGTCACATCGTGCGCCAGGGTACAATATTGCGGCTTGAGGTCCACCAGCGGCGTGCCATCGATGCAATCGAGCCCGCGCACCAGCACGCTCAGGCCTTCGCGGGCGACAAACAGCACCACCGAGGAGGCGATGGGATTGGGCCGCACTGGCGAACGCAACGCAAAGGTGCCGGACGCCGCGCTGGCACTGCGCGGCATCTGCAGCACCAGATCGCGCCGCGCCTGGTCCATGAAATAGAGCACCTGGAGACGCGGCTCGCGCCCGACGCCTTCGAGCGCGGCTTCCCAGCGCGGGTCGATTTCCAGCCGGCAGATGGGCCCGTCCTCGCTGCCGCGCTTGGGGCAATCCTCCCGCCGCGCCCAGGGCGTGCGGATGCGGCCGATGAAATAGAGCCCGGCATCGAAGGCCGGCGGCAGCGCAACCGCGATCTCTCCGGGGCGGATGCCCGCATCATCGCTGGAGGGCGCGGGCGCGGCCGCGCTTTCGGTTGAAAGGGAACTCATGCTTTATCCTCGGCAGTCCCGCGTTCGCGGCGAACCCGCTTGATGATAGACCCACCTGCCCGACGCCGCCATGCGGCGCCCTTTGCCCCCGACGCCGCCATGCGGCGCCCTTTGCCCCCCAACGCCGCCATGCGGCGCCTTGCCCGGAGAGCCCCCGATGCAGCCATCGCGCGACCTCGCCCGCCTCGTGGAGATCATGGCCGCGCTGCGCACGCCGGTCACGGGCTGCCCCTGGGATCTGGAGCAGGATTTCTCCACCATCGCCCCCTATACCATCGAAGAAGCCTATGAGGTGGTGGACGCCATCGCCCGCAACGACATGGCGGATCTGCCGGATGAATTGGGCGACCTGCTGCTTCAGGTGGTGTTCCACTCAAGGCTCGGCGAAGAGCAGGGCCTGTTCGACCTCGGCGACGTGGTGGAGGCCATCACCTCCAAGCTCATCCGCCGCCATCCCCATGTGTTCGGCGATGCGCGCGACCTCACCCCCGAGGCGGTGAAGAGCCTGTGGGCGGAGATCAAGGCGCAGGAAAAGGCCGAGCGCGCCCAGCGCCGCGCCGCCGCCGGCCTTCCCGCCGATGATGACGGGCGCACGCTCGACGGCGTGCCGGTGGGCCTGCCGGCGCTGACCCGCGCCCTGAAGCTTCAGGAAAAAGCCGGTCGCGTGGGCTTCGACTGGAATGATGCGCGCCAGGTGCTGGCCAAGATCCGCGAGGAGACGGACGAGGTTTCCGAGGCGCTCGACGCAGGCGGCCCGGACGCCATCAAGGACGAGATCGGCGATCTCCTGTTCGCGCTGGTGAACCTCGCCCGCCATGCGGGCGTGGACCCGGAAGCGGCCTTGCGCGGCACCAACGAGAAATTCACCCGCCGCTTCGCCTTCGTGGAAGACCAACTCGCCGCGCGCGGGCGCACGCCGAAAGCCGCGAGCCTCGATGAGATGGAAGCCCTCTGGGTGGCGGCGAAGGGGGTAGAGCGGGGGGAATAGCCTCCCCCCGCCTGGGAGCGGCGGTTCAAGCCGCCGCCATCCTCACATCTGATGCACGCGCGCCGCCCCGAACCGGCGCGTCACCAGGGGCGCGCGCTCGGGCAGGATGCGCAAAGCGAAATGCATCACGCCGTCCTCATCTGTGCGACGCTCCAGCACCTCGCCATGCCGGTAGAGCCAGCCCTGGCCTTCGCCATCGTCGGCCGCGACCGTCACGTCCAGTGTCACACGGCCGGCGGTGATCTGGCGCTCCACCACATCCAGCAGATCGGACGTGCCGGCGCCGGTGAGGGCGGAGACGAGGATCGGCCGGTCGGCGAGATCGCTGCGCGCGGCGGTGTTCTCCATCGCATCGCGCGCGGCGTCCGAGAGCAGGTCGATCTTGTTCCACACTTCCAGCACGCGGCCGCTGGCCTCGATATCGATGCCGAGGTCGGTCAGCACGTCCTTCACATCGTCCGCCTGGGCCTGACTGTCCGGATGGGAGACGTCGCGCACGTGCAGGATCACGTCCGCCTCGATCACCTCTTCCAGCGTGGCGCGGAAGGCGGCGACGAGCTGGGTGGGCAGATCGGAGATGAAGCCCACCGTGTCGGACAGGATGATCCGCGTGCCGTGCGGCAGGTCCACCGCCCGCAAGGTGGGATCGAGGGTCGCGAACAGCAGGTCCTGCGCCATCACCTCCGAGCGGGTCAGGCGGTTGAATAAAGTGGATTTGCCCGCATTGGTATAGCCAACCAATGCAACCACGGGATAGGGCACGCGCTTGCGACTTGTGCGGTGCAGCGCGCGGGTGCGCTTCACCTGTTCGAGATCGCGCTCGATGCGGATGATGCGTTCGCCGATCTGCCGGCGGTCGGCCTCGATCTGAGTTTCGCCCGGCCCGCCCAAGAAGCCGAAGCCGCCGCGCTGGCGTTCCAGATGGGTCCAGGACCGCACGAGGCGCGAGCGCTGGTAATTCAGGTGGGCGAGTTCCACCTGAAGCGTGCCTTCCTTCGTGCGGGCGCGGCTGCCGAAGATCTCCAGAATCAAGGCGGTGCGGTCCACCACTTTGGTGGACCACGCCTTTTCCAGATTGCGCTGCTGCACGGGCGAGAGCGCGGCATCGAAAAACACGAGGCCGATCTCTTCCGCCGCCACGATGCCGGCGATTTCTTCCACCTTGCCGGAGCCGAGATAGGTGGCGGGCTTTACCTCGGCCAAAGGCACGAGGCCGCGATAGACCACCTCAAGATCGATGGCCATGGCGAGGCCCACCGCCTCGTCGAGCCGGGCTTCAGGGGAACGGCGCTCGTGCGCCGCGCCCTTCTGCGTCCACCGGGCTCGGTTCGATGAAAACGGCGTGATGACAGCGCATCGCGTCGGTGGGGCCTGGCGTTCTACGCTTTTTGCCCCGACCTTCGATGTACCCCGTTCGTCCTTATGCTCCACGTATCGTTACGCCTTCTCCGCCGCGACCTCGTCGGTCGGGTCAAACAATTGCACGGGATGACCGGGCATGATGGTCGAAATCGCGTGCTTGTAGACAAGCTGAGAGTGGCCATCGCGCCGCAGCAGGACGCAGAAATTATCGAACCACGTCACCACACCTTGCAACTTCACCCCGTTCACCAGGAAGATCGTGAGGGGAGTCTTGTTCTTGCGGACGTGATTGAGGAAAGTGTCCTGCAGATTTTGTGTCCGTTCCGCCGCCATTTTCGTATCCGTTTCTTTCGGCGTTGCCCCGCCCTACCCGACGCGAAGCAGCGATCGAAGGGCGGGAGTTAGCAGCCTAGGATGGCACAGCGAAAAATCGGTGCAACTGCAATTTTTGCCCCGCAGCATCGTCATATTGTGCTGCATCAAGCGGAGGCCTCGGCGAAATTGTGGAACTCGGCCCGCAGATTGCGCGCCACCGGGCCCACCGTGCCCGTTCCCACAGGTGTTCCGTCGATGGCGACCACCGGCATGATGAGCGAGGTTGCGGAAGAGACGAACGCCTCTTTCGCGGCCTTCGCCTCGTCCAAGGTGAAGGCGCGCTCCTCAACCTGGAGCTGCATTGCGGCGGCGACGTCCATGAGCACGGTGCGGGTGATGCCGCGCAGGATGCCATGCTCGGCCGGGCGGGTCACGAGCCGTCCGTCGTGGGTCACGATCCAGGCATTGGTGGAGGCGCCCTCCGTCACATGGCCCTGCGCATCCACGAACCAGGCCTCTCCCGCCCCGGATTCGCGCGCCGCCTGCTTGGCCAGCACATTGGGCAGGAGGCCGACGCTCTTGATGTCCACCCGGTCCCAGCGATTTTCCGGCAGCGAGATCACCTTCATCCCCGCGGCGGCGGTGGCGTCATTCTTGGCAAAATTGGCGGAACGGGCGGTGACGACGAGGCTCGGCGGCACGCTGGCGGCGGGAAAGCCATGGTCGCGCCGCGCGACGCCGCGCGTCACCTGGAGATAGACCAGCCCGTCGCGCACCAGGTTGCGCCGCACGGTTTCGCGCAGCACCGTCGCAAGCGCCCCGCGCGCCATGGGGGCGGCGATGCGCAATTCCTTCAATGAGCGGTCCAGCCGGTCGAGATGGCGGCGCTCGTCGATCAATTTCCCGCCACGCACCTCGCAGACTTCATACACACCGTCGGCGAACTGATAGCCGCGATCCTCCACATGCACGCTGGCGTCTCGATGGGGCAGATAGCGGCCGTTCACATAGGCAATGCGGGACATGGCGGAATTCGAACCTCAATTGCGCCAGAAGGCAAGGTGGATGAGCACGAACGCGCCCACCGTCTCCAGCCGGCCGGCGATCATGGCGAAGGCGGCGCCGAGCACGGACAGCGGCGGCAAAGCGGAAACGACGGGCCAGTCCGGATTGGCCGCGTCATAGATCGGGCCGGTGTTGGTGAGCGCCGCCACCGCCGCCGTGACCCCGGCCTGAAGGCTGGGCATGGAAATGCTCATGAGGATGATGGTGAGGGCGAGGGTTGCGAGCACCGAAACCAACCCCACCCAGACCCCGCGCATGGCGGAGCCGACGCCCCCCTCCCCGGTGCGCGAGGGCTGCACCAAATGCGGGGAGATCAGCCGCATCAGATCGCCTTGGGCGCGCAGCAGCATGGCGCGCAGCCGCAGCAGCTTGATGCCGCCGGTGACCGAAAGCGCCCCGCCGCCCACCAGCGCCATGCCCAGCACCAGGGCCGGCGGCACGATGGCATAGACCTCCGCGCCGCTCGCGAGGCCGCTGGTCGCGATCAGCGAGGCGGCGCTGAACACGCCCATCTCCAGCGACGCCCGCACAGAAATAATCGAGGGATCACGAAAGATGATGGCGCCGAGCACGATCGCCGCCACCAGCCAATAGCCGAGCAGCAGCAGGCTTTCCGATTGCTCGGGCGCAGCATGGATACGGCGCGTCACCAGCGCGCGGTGCCAGCGCACGCTGGTGGCCGACCACAGCATGAAGGGGACCATCGCCAGCGGCGTGGCGACGCCGGTGCGCAGCGCCTCCACGGCCTGAGGCGGCACATGGGCGCCGGACGAGGTCGCCGCCGACGCGAGGCACAAGGCGACATAGATCGAATTGCCGCTCGCCAGCAGGACGACCAGCGCCAGCAGGGTCGCGGCGGCATAGATCGGCGCGATATCGCGCACGACGCCGGCCGTATCGACGATTTCCAGCCCGTCGACCCCCGCCTGGGCGCGATGGGGCAGGCCCGCAAGCCCGGCCGGCGCCAGCACCGCCACGCCGGAAACGATGGTCAGCAGGCCGCCGCTCCATTGCAGCAAGGCGAACCACACATAGAGGCTGCGTGGCGCCTCGTGCACCGCGGTAAATCCGGTGGTGGTGAAGGCGGAGAGCGCCTCGAACCAGGCGCGCCATAGATCGAGCCCGCTCGCCACCGCCACCGCCGGCGCGGCCACCACCGGCACCAGCAGCCAGAGCGCGGCGAGGGCGGCGAAGGCATGGAGCCGGCGCATGCGCACCTTGACCCCGGCGCAGGACAGCCGCATGGCCCCGGCGAAGAACACGCAGGCGAGCGTGGTCGCGAGGAAGATCGGCGCCTGCCCCTCCCCATTGCGCGCCGAGACCAGCGCGGGCAACAGCGCGGCGCCGCCCACCCACAGGAGCGCCAGCGCGAGAAGCCGGAGGATGGAGGGCATGGAGGCGATGCTTTAAAAGAATTCGAGGCTCACGCGGAACAGCTGTTCCACGCGCTTGATGCGCTCCGCCAAGGCGAACAGGATCACCCGGTCCTGCGCCCGCACCACGGTGTCGCCGGTGGGCAGCAGCACTTCGCCGTTGCGCACCAGCGCGCCCACCCGCAGCCCCTTCAGCAGGTCGATGTCGCGCAAGGGCTTGCCGACCAAAGGCGAGGTTTCCAGCGCCTCCGCCTCGATCATCTCGCCGGCCCCGTCGAGCAGCGAATGCACGCCCCGGATGCGCCCGCGCCGCACATGCTGGAGCACCTTGGAGACGGTGATCTGGCGCGGGTTCACATGGGCGTCGATGCCGAGGCCGCGGGCGAAAGTCGTGTAGCCCGGCTCGTTCAGCAGCGCGAGGATGCGCCGCGCGCCGATCTGCTTGGCGAGCAGGCAGGCGACGATATTGATGCGGTCGTCATTGGTGAGCGCGATCATGGTGTCGGCGTCCCCGACCCCCGCCTCGTCCAGGATCTCGCGCGAGAGCGCATCGCCGTTCAGCACCACCGAGCGCGACAGGATCTCCGCGATCGCCTGCGCGCGTTCGGGCGCGCTCTCGATGATCTTGATCTTGGCGATCGGATTGCGCTTCTCCAGCTGGTCCGCGACATAAAGGCCGATATTGCCGCCGCCGGCGATGACGATGCGCTGTCCCGGCACCTCGTCATGGCCGAAGATGGACAAGGTGCGCCGCACCTGGTCGGACCGGGCGACGAAATAGGCGATGTCCCCGGCCTGGATGGTATCGCGCGAGGTGAGGACGATCGGCTTGCCGCCGCGATTGACCGCCACGATGGTGGCGCGCAGGTCCGGGAACAGCTGGGTCAGCTCGCGCAGCGGCGTGTCGAGGATCGGGCATTCCTCGGAGCAATAGACCCCGGCCACCACCACCGCGCCATCGGCGAAGGTGACGGTATCGATGGAACCGGGCAGCGACAGGCGCCGCAGCACCATTTCGCCCACCTCGATCTCGGGCGAAATGACCACGTCGATGGGCAGATGATCGCGCGAGAGCATGTCGCGCCATTCCGGCATCAGATAGGTCTGGGCGCGGATGCGGGCGACCTTGGTCGGCACGTTGAACAAGGAATGCGCGACCTGGCACGCGATCATGTTCACCTCGTCGTGCAAGGTCACGGCGATCAGCATGTCCGCCTGCTCGATGCCGGCCTTGGCGAGCACGTCGGGGTGCGAGCCGTGGCCGACCACGCCGCGCACATCCAGTTGCTCGGTGGCGATCTGGATGCGGCGCGCGCTGGCATCGACGATGGAGACGTCGTTCTGCTCGCTTGCGAGGCGCTCGGCAATGCCGAGCCCCACCTGCCCCGCCCCGCAGATCACGACCTTCATGCGCGATTCCCCCTAACCCGGCCTCAGCTTATCCCCTCGACGCCGCAGCGCCTATGCCTACCCTACGCCGAGAGCCTTGAGCTTTCGATGAAGAGCCGAGCGCTCCATGCCCACAAATTCCGCCGTGCGGGAGATATTTCCGCCAAAGCGATTGATCTGCGCGGCGAGATATTCGCGCTCGAAAACCTCGCGGGCCTCGCGCAACGGCAGGCCCATCAGATGCTCCCCGCCATTGCCATTGGGCAGGTTGGGCACCAGAGCCCCCACGTCCGGCGGCAGCATGGAGGCGGTGACGATGGCGTCGGGATCCCCGCCGGCCAGGATCAGCACCCGTTCCACATTGTTGCGCAGCTGGCGCACATTGCCCGGCCAATCGTGGGATTGCAGCACCGCCATGGCATCGTCGGCGATCTTCCGGCTCGGCAGGCCGGTGGTCTGGGAGATCAAGTCGATGAAGAAATCGACCAGGTCGGGAATATCCTCGCGCCGCTCGGCCAGCGGCGGCACGCGGATCGGCACCACGCTGAGGCGATGATAGAGGTCCTCGCGGAACCGCCCCTGCGCGATCTCCTCCTCCAGGTTGCGCCCGGTGGAAGAGATGATGCGCACGTCCACGCTCACCTTGTCCGAGCCGCCGATGCGGGTGAAGGTCTGCTCCACCAGCACGCGCAGCACCCGGTTCTGGGTCTCGCGCGGCATGTCGGCGATCTCGTCCAGGAACAGCGTGCCGCCGTGGGCTTCCTCCAGCGCGCCGCGCCGGGACTCGCGCCCCTCGCCTTCCTCGACACCGAACAATTCATATTCCAGCCGCTCCGGTGTGATCGCGGCGGCGTTGATGACGATGAACGGCCCCTGGTTGCGGCTCGACACCGCATGAACCATGCGCGCGGTCAGCTCCTTGCCCGATCCCGACGGACCGATGATCAGGATGCGGCTATTGGTGGGGCCGACCCGGTCGATGGTGGCCTTCAGCTGCTGGATGGCGCTGGAGCGGCCCACGAGGGTCTGCGGCTGCGTCATCTGCTTGAGTTCGCGCACTTCCCGGCGCAGACGCAGGGTTTCCAGCGCGCGCTCGGTGATGACGATCAGGCGATCGGCGTTGAACGGCTTCTCGATGAAGTCATAGGCGCCGCGCTTGATGGCGGCGACGGCGGTTTCGATATTGCCGTGGCCGGAGATCATCACCACCGGCACGTCGGGATGCGCCAGCTTGATGGTGTCGAGCAATTCCAGCCCGTCCATGCGGCTGCCCTGGAGCCAGATGTCCAGGAAGATCAGGTTCGGCCGTCCAGGATGCCCGCCACCAGCCCGCAGATATCAGCTTCGTCGTCGACGATCAGAATGTCATGGGCCATGGCTCAAGCCCCCTTCTTCTGGTCGGCCGGCACCAGGATCGGCCCGTCGGCGCGCATGCGCAGCCGGATCCAGGCGCCGCGGCCCTCGGGCGAGTCGTACAGCTCGATGCCGCCGCCATGCTCTTCCATGATCTTGCCGACGATGGCGAGGCCGAGGCCGGTGCCTTTTTCACGCGTGGTCACATACGGCTCCAGGAGGCGGTTGCGCTTCTCTTGGGGCAGGCCGGTTCCGTTGTCGATCACATCAACCACCAGATCTTCGCCGGACTGGTCCGCCTTCACGCGGATCAGTCCCTTGCCACGTTGTTCCGCCGGAACGGCCTCGATGGCCTCGGCGGCATTCTTGAGGATGTTGGTCAGGGCCTGGGAAATCAGGCGACGGTCGAACCGCGCCGGAAGGGAGGAAGGGATGTCGGCCTCGAACGTGACTTCGGGATGACCGACTTTCATTAAAAAAAGCGTCTGCCGCAGGGTCTCGGCGAGATCCTGGCTGTCCACGACCGGCTTCGGCATGCGGGCGAAGGAGGAGAATTCGTCCACCATCCGGCCGATATCGCCCACTTGGCGGATGATGGTGTCGGTGCACTGGTCGAACACGTCGCGATCCTGTGTGATGTGCTTGCCGTATTTACGCTTCAGCCGCTCCGCCGAAAGCTGGATGGGCGTCAGCGGGTTCTTGATCTCGTGCGCGATGCGGCGCGCCACATCGGCCCAGGCGGAGGTGCGCTGGGCGGAGATCAGCGCCGTGATGTCGTCCAGCGTCACCACCCAGCCGTGCTCGGCCTCGGAGGATTGCTCGGTGGTGACGCGCACGGCGAACACCCGTTCGCGCCCCTCGCGCTGCACCGTGATGTTGCCCTGGACCACGCGCTCGCGCCCGGCTTCCGCCTCGCCGATCAGGGAGGCGGTCTCGGGCACCACTTCGGCCAGGGGATGGCCGAGCGCTTCGGCCTCCTTCACGCCCAGCAGCTTCTCCGCCGAGCGGTTGAGGATCGTGACCCGCTCATCGGAATCAAGGCCGATCACCCCTGCCCCGACGCCGGAGAGCACCGCTTCTGTGAAGCGGCGGCGCACGTCGATCTGGTCGCGCGCCCGCAGCAGCGCGTCATGCTGGTTGCGCAGTTCCGCGGTCATCTTGTTGAAGGTCTCGCCCAGCGTCGCGAAATCGCCCTCCGAGCGATAGATCGGCACCTGCACGTCGAGATTGCCCGCCGCCACATGGTCCGCCGCCGACATCAGCCGGCGGATCGGCGCCACCAACCATTTCGACACATTGATGCCGAGCCAAACCGCCGAGAGCAGCACGATCAGCGTGATGACCGCATACATGAGCGCGAACGCCACCTGCACCCCGAAGCGCCGCTCCTCCAGGCTCTGATAATCCGCGAGGGTCTCCCGCGTGGTCTTCAGATAGCCGATCACCCGCGGATCTATGGGCCGCGCCACATAGAGATAGAGGTCGGGATAATCCTTCAGCTTGATCAAGGCCCCGACGAAATCGGCATCGGACGGCAGATAGATGATCGGCTGCTCGGCGGTGGCTTCATCGATGGCGATATTGGCCGGCACCAGGAATTCGCGGCCGGTCATCACCTGCGCGCCCTCCACCACCTTCAGGTCGCGCTCGATCATCAGAGCGCCGGGCAGATTGCGCAGGGCCGCCTGGGCGGTGAGAATCTGCCGGAAGCGCGCCCGGTCGCTGTCATAGAGCGGCTTGAGGCGGTTGAGATCGGCGCTCATGGCGAGGACGTCGCCGCGAATGTTCAGCGCATGCTCGCGGACATAGGTTTGCGCCACCTGCACCGCATTGGCGACGATCTCCTGGGTCCGCACGGAAAACCACCGGTCGAGCCCGCGATCCAGGGTCAGGCTCGCGACCCCCGCCACCAGGATGGCCGGCACCACGGCGACCACGGCGAACAATGCGACGATGCGCACATGCAGCCGCGAGGCGGCCCGGCCCCGAGCCCGCGCCCGCACGATGCGCAGCACCTCGCGTCCCACCATGGTGGACAGGATCGCCACCGCGAGCGCGTTGCCGGCCAGCAGGCCGATCACCACCTCGTGGCTCGGCACCACCGGCGTCAGGCCCATCAGGATCAGGAAGGTGGCCAAGGCCGAACAGAGCGCCAGCACCACCATCGCCGGCGCGAAGAAGCCCACGCTCAGCAACGGGCTCGCTCCTGGCATCCCCCCACCCGTGGCACGGTTGTCGGTGGTGTCCAGGCTGGCATTCGTCATGGAGAGAAGGGTCCTGAGACGCACCGGGAATCAGTGCGACTGATGCAATGGGACAACACTGGTGCAAAAATGTGACAATTGCGACCGGTCCCACCGCTTGTCATGCGCAAGGAACGAAAAGTGTCAGGGGGTGCGGCCGCCGTCGGGCCAGTGGCGGGCGTCTTCCTCGCGCATGGGCCGCCCCACCAGGAAGCCTTGGACACAATCGCTGCCGAGGGCCACCACCTCATTCATGGCGTCGTCGTTTTCCACCCCTTCGGCCACCACTTCGATGCCGAACGCGTGGGCAAGGTCCACCATCACTCCCACGATGCGCCGCGAACGGGAATTGTCGACGATCTCGCGGATGAAGGAGCGGTCGATCTTCAGCACATTCACCGGCAGGCGCTGGAGATAACTGAAGGAGGAATAGCCGGTGCCGAAATCATCGATGGCCACCTTGCTGCCCAGGGATTGCAGTTGGACCATCACCTCGACAGCTTTTTCCGGCTCCGACAGCAAGGTGCTCTCGGTCAGCTCGAACAAGACCTGGTCACCCTTCAGATTCACCTGCTGGAGGATATTGGCGATGCGCGCCACGAGATCGGGGGCCATCACCTGCGGGGCGGACAGATTGACCGAGACATAGCGCGCGCTCAGCCCCATGGACGCGCGATCGTGGTTCCAGCGCGCGCACGCCGCCACCGCCCGCTCCAGAACCAGTTCGCCCAATTGCTCGGACAGGCCCGAGGCCTCGGCGATGGCCACGAATTCGCCTGGCTCCACATTTCCCAGCGCGGGGTGGCTCCAGCGAGCAAGGGCCTCAAAGCCCATCACCATTCCGGTCTTGCAGCACACGATCGGCTGAAACACCATGTACAGATCACGCGAACGCCGCAGAATGGCGTCCCGCAGATCGGTTTCCAGCGCCAGGCGCTCCTGGTGGTCCGCGCGCAGCGACTGGTCGAACACCACCGCATGGCCGCGTCCCTGGGCGTGGAGCGCCATCTCGGCATCGCGCAGCATATGCTCCAATTGGCCCTGCTCGCGGGCAATGCCGATGCGCGCGCGCAGATAAAAGCGCCGGCCCTCACTTTCCAGCGGCGCCTGGAACAGCACATCGACACTGCGCCCGGTGGCCAGCGCATCCGAGCCGCGGAACAGGATGATGGCGAATTCCCGCTCGCCGGTGCGCGCCAGCATCGCATCGCCACGCAGCGCGAGGCGCAGCCGCAGGGCCAGTTGCGCCGCCACCGGCTCGGTGAATTCGCGCCCGAGGCTCGCGGCGAGCACGTCGAGATCGCGGAAATGCACCACCACCACCCCGGTTGGTGCGGTGGGGGCGTCGGCGACCAGACGCAGCAGCCCGGCACGATTGGGGAGCCCGGTCATGGCGTCGTGATAGGCGAGCCGCTCCAGCGCCTCCTGGGCATTCACGAAATTGGAGATGTCGCGCAGATAGGCGGTGAAGACGCGCCGCGTTGCGCTGCGAATCTCGGTGACGGTCAGTTCCACGGGAAACAGGCTGCCATCCGCCCGCCGGCCCTCAAGCTCCACGCGCCGGCCGAGAATGTGGGGCGACCCGTCTTCCAGATAGCGCCTCAGGCCCGTCTGGTGCGACATCGCATAGCGCGGCGGAATGATGGTGGCGCCCAGCGTGCGGCCGATCGCATCCGCGCGCCGATAGCCGAAGATGCGCTCGGCGGCTGGGTTGAACTCCAGGATCATCCCCGCTTCGTCGATGGTGACGACGGCATCGAGCGCCGAGCCCAGCATGCTGCGCAAGGTGACGTCGCTCAATTCCCGCTCGGCCCGCATGCATTCGGCGGAGCGCGCCACCATGCCGGCCACCAGATGGCACAGGGATGTGACCGTCTCGTCCCAAGGCAGGTTTTCATCATCGTGGGCGATGCAGAAATGGCCCCACCAATGGCCCGCCGCCATGACCGGCACGGTATAGAAGCGCACGATCTGATGGGCCTCGAAATAGGCGCGCATATAGCCCGTGAGATCGCGGGTGAGCCCCTCGATCACCTCGCCCCGGATCCGCCGGCTCGCCCAGTCGCGCTGGAGATCGTCGGCGCTGTCGGGGGCGAGGGTGCGATGTTGGGTGCGCCCGATGGCGGCAAGCCCCGGCCGCGCCCAATCGGCCCGGCAGACCACCCCGAGCCCTGGATGTCCGTCCTGGTGAACTTCAAACACTGCAACGCGGCTAAGGCCGAACGCCGCGCCGATGCCTGCGCAGACCCGCTCCAGCGCTTCGCTCCAAAGATCGCCGTCATCGCTCTGCGCGACAAATGCATTCATCGCCCAGAGCAGGTGACTCAAAGCGACTTCAGACATCGCGGGTCCTTGCATACAGGCATCAACAAACGCGGTGCCTTATCGCGCGTTATCGCGTATCCGGACCGCCCCCTGGTGAAATCTTATTCCCTAGATTTGTGGCTTGCACGCATAAGATGTCGTTAAAATCCAGATTAACGGCTGGTGCGAATGACCTGAATATCCAGATCGCGGATTTTCTTCCGCAAGGTATTGCGGTTCAGGCCGAGCAATTCCGCCGCCTTGATCTGATTACCCCGCGCCGCAGCAAGAGCCGCCGACAGGAGTGGATATTCCACGTCCCGCAGGATCCGATGATACAGACCGGGCGGAGGCAGATCTTCGCCGAAACCGGAGAAATACGTATTGAGATGCCGTTCCACCGAGGCGGCGAGCGTCGCATCCACCGGGCCATCCTCGGCCCCCGCGCTGGGCACCGGCTCGGACAGCTCGGCCTCGATGATGCCGGTGGTGATGATTTCCTGCGGGTACAGGGCGGAGAGGCGGCGCACGAGGTTTTCAAGCTCGCGCACATTGCCGGGCCAGCGATAGCGCTTCAGCCGATCGAGCGCGGCGGTGTCGATCTGCTTCGCCGGCAGGCCTTCGCGCTCCGCCTGAAGAAAGAAGTGCCGCACCAGGTCGGGCACATCCTCGGAACGCTCGCGCAGCGGCGGCAGGCGCAGCGGCACCACGTTCAGGCGGAAGAACAGATCCTCGCGGAACAGACCCTGCTGGATCAGCGTGCGCAGGTCCTTGTTGGTGGCGGCAATGATGCGCACGTCGGTCTTGATGGGGGTGCGCCCGCCCACCGTGGTATATTCCCCTTGCTGGAGCACGCGCAGCAGGCGGGTCTGCGCCTCCATGGGCATGTCGCCGATTTCGTCGAGGAAGAGCGTACCGCTTTCCGCCTGCTCGAACCGGCCGGTATTGCGGGTGGTTGCGCCGGTGAACGAGCCCTTCTCGTGGCCGAACAATTCGCTCTCGATGAGATCGCGCGGGATCGCCGCCATGTTGATGGCCACGAACGGCCCGGTGCGGCGCTTGCCGTAATCGTGCAGCGCCCGCGCCACCAGTTCCTTGCCGGTGCCGCTCTCGCCCGCGATCATCACGGTGAGGTCGGTTTGCATGAGGCGGGCCAGCAGGCGATAGATTTCCTGCATCGCTGGCGAGCGGCCCACGAGCGGGATATTGTCCTGCTCCTCGGAGCCGAGCGGATGCTGGTCCGACTTCTTCGGCTCGGCGAGCGCGCGGCCGACGATGGAGATCAGCTCCTTCAGGTCGAACGGCTTGGGCAGATATTCATAGGCCCCGCGTTCCGACGCACGGATGGCCGTCATGAAGGTGTTCTGCGCGCTCATGACGATGACCGGCAGGTCCGGCCGCGCCTTCTTGATGCGCGGCAGGAGGTCGAAGGCGTTTTCATCCGGCATCACCACATCGGTGATGACCAGATCGCCATCCCCCTGGCTCACCCAGCGCCACAGGGTGGCCGCATTCCCGCACGAGCGCACTTCATATCCGGCCCGCGACAGGGCCTGATTGAGCACGGTACGGATCGCGGCATCGTCGTCGGCGACCAGAATGCTTCCCGTGGGCATGGATACCTCAGTTGTCCTCGGAGGCGACACGTGTGCCGCGATACATGGGAAGGAGAACCCGGAAGCTGGTTCGCCGGGGCTGGCTGTCGCACTCGACGATCCCGCCATGGTCGCCGATGATCTTCGCCACCAATGCAAGGCCGAGGCCACTCCCCGTCGGCTTGGTGGTCACGAACGGGTCGAACAGATGGGGCAGCAGGTCGTCCGGCACGCCCTTGCCATTGTCCTTGACACAGAATTCCAGCGGCAGGCTGACGCGGGAGGAGGCGCCGGGCACGGTGAGCCGCACGCCGGGGCGGAAGGCGGTGGTGAGATGGATTTCCCCGTCCGTCTCCGAATCGATGGCCTCGGCCGCGTTCTTCACCAGATTGAGGAACACTTGCACCAATTGGTCGCGGTTGGCGTAGACCGGCGGCAGCGAGGGGTCATATTCCTCGATGAAGCGAATGTGCCGTGCGAAGCCCGAGGAGGCGAGCGTACGCACATGCTCCAGCACCGCGTGGATGTTCACCGGCTCGCGGGCGATGGGCCGCTCGTCGGAGAACACCTCCATGCGGTCCACCAGCTTCACGATGCGGTCCGCCTCGTCGCAGATCAGGCGGGTGAGCGCGCGGTCCTCGTCGCCGGCCGACTGTTCCAGCAATTGGGCGGCGCCGCGGATGCCGGAGAGCGGATTCTTGATCTCGTGCGCCAGCATGGAGGCGAGCGCACTCACCGAGCGGGCGGCACCGCGATGGGTGAGCTGGCGGTCCATCTTGTCGGCGATGGTGCGCTCCTGGATCATCACCACCACATGGCCCGGCCGTTCGGAGACCGGCCCGACATGGATGTCGACCACCCGCTCGCCGCCATTCTTGGGCGTGCCGAGGTCCACGCGATATTCGTTCACCGGCGCGCCCCGCGCCCGCACCTGGTCGATCAGGCCGAGCAGCGGCGTGCCGAACGGCACGAATTCGGCGAACGGGCGGCGCCGCAGCACCGGCAGGCTGACTTCAAAAAAAGCCTCCGCCGCCACATTGGCATCCACGATCTGCCCGGTATCGGAAACCGTGATCACAGGGTGGGGCACCGCGTCGAGGATCGCGCGGGTAAAATTCAACTCCGGCTCGGGCCGGCGCTTTGCATCTGCCTTCATGCCGCGGCCTTCCAGTTCGCATCATCGAAAGCGGCGCGAATCCCGTCCGCGACCGCATCGGGGTCTTCCGCGCGCAGCAGCCTTGCCCGCCACGGCTTGACCCAGTCTTGCTCGCGGCCGGCGCTCGCCGCCGCCGCTTCCAGCGCCCAGCCGATATGCTTGCGAGCCTGCCGCATGCCGAGCCCGGCGCCATAGAGGGCGAGCCAGCCCTCGTACATTTCCAGCAGCACGTCGCGCTGTTCGCACAGGCTGGGCTCCGCGGGCGCGCGCCCGGTTTCCAGGAACCGCGCCACCTGTCCGGGAAACCAGGGCCGCCCCTGCGCGCCACGGCCGATCATCACCCCGTCGGCGCCCGACGCGGACAGCATGGGGCCGGCATCGGCGCAGCGCGTGAGATCGCCATTGGCGAGCACGGGGATGGAGACTTTCGCCTTCACCTCGGCAATCGCCGCCCAGTCCGCCTCGCCGGTGTAGAATTGGCAGCGGGTCCGGCCATGGATCGTCAGCAAAGCGATGCCCGCATCCTCGGCGATGTTGGCGAGCACCGGCGCGATCCGCGCCGCGCCGTCCCAGCCCAGGCGGGTCTTGAGCGTGACCGGAACGGAGACGGCTGAACGCACAGCCGCGATGATCCGCGCCGCCAGCGGCAGGTCGCGCAGCAGCGCCGCGCCCGCAGCGCCGGTGGTCACGCGCTTGGCCGGGCAGCCCATGTTGATGTCGATGATATCGGCGCCTTCCGCCTCTGCCATGCGGGCGGCCTCCCCCATCCAATGGGGATCATTGCCGGCGAGTTGAACCGCATGGAGCGGAATGCCGGCCCGCTCGGCCCGCAGGGTGGTCTCGCCGTGACCCTCGAGCAGCGCTTCGCTGGCGACCATTTCAGACACCACCAGCCCGGCGCCATACCGAACCGCCATGCGCCGAACCGGCGCGTCGGTAATACCCGCCATCGGGGCGAGCACCACCGGGTTCGGCAGGGCATGGGGCCCGATTCGAACGATCGAAAGAGATGGAGGAAGAAGCTCTTGCACAGATTTTAGGCCACCTTAGGAGTGCCTACATTCTAGACAATTGCGATGCACGCGCAAGGGCAGCTTTGCAATGAGGCGCATGGTGCAGCGCAAAGGCTGCCGAAGGCACAGGCGACCGCCGCTTTTTTGTCCCCTTGCGCGGCGGGTTCCGGCGCTGTTCAAGGAGCAAATGACGCAAAAAGGGAATGATCTTCATGGCGACTTGCGCGGTCATTGTGGTGGCGGCGGGCCGCGGCACGCGCGCCGGCGGCCCGTTGCCCAAACAATATCATGAAGTCGGTGGGGAAACCGTGCTGCGGCGCACCTTGCGCCTGTTCGCTGAGCATTCCGATATCCACACCATACAGGTGGTGATTCACCCGGACGATCACGCCCGCTTCGCCTCCGCCGCCGCCGGCCTGGAGAAAGTGCGGCCACCGGTGGCCGGCGGACGCGAGCGGCAGGATTCGGTGCGGGCCGGCCTCGAAGCGCTGGCGGGCGAGGCCCCCGACCTGGTGCTGGTGCATGACGCCGCCCGCCCGTTCGTCACCCACGCCCTGATCTCCCGCGCGGTCGAAGCGGCGGCCGCCCATGGCGCGGCGGTGCCGGTGACCGGGGTGACCGATACCATCAAGGTGGTGGACGCCCTTGGAACCGTCGCCTCCACGCCCGTGCGCGCCACGCTGCGGGCGGTGCAGACGCCCCAGGCTTTCCGGTATGACATGCTGCGCGCCGCCCATGATGCGGCGCAAGCCGGCGGCATCGCCGGCCTGACCGACGACGCCGCCGTGATGGAATGGCTCACCGATGTGCGCACCGGCACCGGCTTCGATGTGCATGCCTTCGGTCCGGGCGACCATGTGATGCTCGGCGGCCTCGCCATCCCCTTCGACAAGGGCCTCGACGGCCATTCGGACGCCGATGTGGGGCTGCATGCGCTCACCGATGCCGTGCTCGGCGCCCTGTGCGACGGCGATATCGGCGCCCATTTTCCGCCCTCCGACCCGCAATGGAAGGGCGCGACCTCCGACCGTTTCCTGGTGTTCGCGCTCGACAAGGTGCGCGCGCGCGGCGGCATCGTCGCCCATCTCGACCTGACCTTGATCTGCGAAGCCCCGAAGATCGGCCCCCACCGCGACGCCATCCGCGCCCGCATCAGCGAGATTACGGGGGTCGCGCTCGGCCGCATCAGCGTGAAGGCGACGACCACCGAGCGCCTCGGCTTCACCGGCCGGCGCGAAGGCATCGCCGCCATGGCGTCCGCCACCATCCGCCTGCCCGAGGAGGATTTGCTGTGAGCGATCTGGAAACCCAGGACCGCGCCCGGCGCGTGCTCGAGGCCTGCCGCGCCGCCGGCCTCACGCTGGCCACCGCCGAATCCTGCACCGGCGGCCTCGTGATCGGCGCGCTGACCGATATCGCCGGCTCCTCCGATGTGGTGGATCGCGGCTTCGTCACCTATTCCAACGCCGCCAAGATGGCGATGCTCGGCGTGCCCGAGGCGATCCTCGCCGCCCATGGCGCGGTGAGCGAGGAGACCGCGCGGGCCATGGCGAAGGGTGCGCTGGCGGCGGCCGGCACCGGCCTTGCAGTCTCCATCACCGGGGTCGCAGGTCCCGGCGGCGGATCTGATGAAAAGCCGGTCGGCCTGGTGCATTTCGCGGCGGCCAAGCGCGGCGGCCTGCTGGTGCATCGCGAGGAGCGGTTCGGCCCGCTGGAGCGCGCCGACATCCGCGCCCGCTCGGTGCTTGTGGCGCTGGAAATGCTGGAGACGCTGGCGCGGTTTTGAGCGTCAGGCCGCCCCGTAGACCTTATCCGCCCGCTTCTCGAACGCATCGGCGAAGCGGCGGAAGGCGGCGTCGAACATGGCGCCCATCAGCAGGCCCAGGGTGCGCGAGCGAAATTCATAGGAGATGAAAAAGCTCACCTCGCATTTGCCGCCCCCCTCGCCGCCCTTCAGGTCGCGGAATTCCCAGCGATTATCGAGGCGGCTGAACGGCCCGTCCAGATATTCCACGTGGATGGTCAGCTTCGGCCGATCGAGGGTGACGCGCGAGGTGAAGGTCTCGCGGATCATCTTGTAGGCGACGGTCATATCGGCGACCAGCACCTCTTGCCCCTCCCCGCCCGGCGAGCGGCGGCGCACCCGCAGGGCTTGGCACAGCGGCACGAATTCCGGGTAATGGTCCACGTCCGCCACGAGATCGAACATCTCGGGCGCGGAATGGTTCACCACGCGCTTGCTGGAGAAAGACGGCACGCCCTCAAACCCGACCGAGCTTTGCCTCGCGGGCGCTGCGCAGGCGGGCGAAATCGTCGCCCGCGTGATGCGAGGAGCGCGTCAGCGGGCTCGACGACACCATCAGGAAGCCCTTGGCATAGGCCACCGTTTCGAAGGCGGAGAATTCGTCCGGCGTCACGAAGCGCTCCACCTTGTGGTGCTTGCGGGTGGGCTGGAGATATTGGCCGATGGTCATGAAATCCACCTCGGCCGAGCGCAGGTCGTCCATGAGCTGGAGCACCTCGTTCCGCTCCTCGCCCAGGCCCACCATGATGCCCGACTTGGTGAAGATGGAGGGGTCCAGCTCCTTCACCTGCTGTAGCAGGCGCAGCGAGTGGAAATAGCGAGCGCCCGGCCGCACCGTGAGATACTTCGCCGGCACAGTTTCCAGATTATGGTTGAACACGTCGGGCTTCGCCTCGACCACCACCTCGATGGCGCCGGGCTTGCGCAGGAAATCCGGGGTGAGAATCTCGATGGTCGTGCCGGGGCTTGCGGCACGGATGGCGCGGATGGTGCGGGAGAAATGCTCGGCGCCGCCGTCCGCCAGATCGTCCCGGTCCACGGAGGTGATGACCACGTGAGAGAGGCCAAGCTTGGCCACCGCCTCGCCCACCTTCTGCGGCTCGTCCTGGTCCAGCGCCTGCGGCATCCCGGTTCGCACATTGCAGAAGGCGCAGGCGCGGGTACACGTGTCGCCCATGATCATGAAAGTGGCGTGCTTCTTTTCCCAGCACTCGCCGATGTTCGGGCAGCCCGCTTCCTCGCACACCGTGTGCAGGCCGTTCGCTCGCACGATCTCGGCGGTTTGCGACCATCCGGCCGAACCCGGCGCGCGGACGCGGATCCATTCCGGCTTGCGCAGGATCTCGCTTTCGGGCCGATGCGCCTTTTCCGGATGGCGCGGCCGGTTCAGGGTGTTGACGAGCGTGACCATATCTTCAGGCGACTTTCGCGCGCGATAAAAGCATTCGCTTCAAAATCTAGTCTTCCATCGCGCCAGCGTCGAGCCGGCGCGATGCAGTGCTGACCTGCCGGTAGCGCCGGACGGCCACGGGCCTTTAGCGGGCGCGGATGCGGCGCCACACCCACAGCACGATGATGGCACCAATGACGGCAGCGATGAGCGTGCGGAAGAAGCCGTAGACCGGCACGTCCGCCCATTCCGCCAGCTTGCCGCCGACGAACGCCCCGATCAGCCCGAACACGAGGTTCGCCAACAGTCCGTGGTCGCTCTCGGTGATCCGCTCCGCGATCCAGCCGGCGATCAGGCCGATGAGGATCATGGTGAAGAAGCCGACGCCCGGCTGGCTCAGCGCCGCATAGGTCTCGCCATTCATGGATCAGCCCCCAGGTTCCGCGCGGCCCGCGCCGCGCGCCCCTCACATATGGATAACGCGGCCGTAGGCGTCCAGCACGCTCTCGTGCATGGTTTCCGAAAGCGTCGGGTGCGGGAAGATGGCGTGGATCAGCTCTTCCTCGGTGGTCTCCAGATTCATGGCGATCATGAAGCCCTGGATCAGCTCGGTGACTTCCGCGCCCACGAGATGGGCGCCCAGCAATTCGCCGGTCTTCTTGTCGAAGATGGTCTTCACCAGCCCCTCGGGCTCGCCGAGCGCGATCGCCTTGCCGTTGCCGATGAAGGGGAAGCGGCCGATGCGGACCTCGCGGCCCTGCTCCTTGGCCTTCTTCTCGGTGAGCCCGATGGAGGCGACCTGCGGGTTGCAATAGGTGCAGCCGGGAATCTTGTTCTTGTCGATGGGGTGGGTGTGAAGCCCCTTGATGGTCTCCACGCAGATCACGCCCTCATGCTCGGCCTTGTGCGCCAGCATGGGCGCGCCGGCGACATCGCCGATGGCATAGATGCCGGGCACATTGGTGCGGCCATAGCCGTCGGTCACGACGATGCCGCGCTCGATCTTCACGCCGATGGCTTCGAGGCCCAGGCTGTCCACATTGCCGACCACGCCGACGGCGGAAATCATCCGGTCCACCGTAAAGTCGTGCTTGGCGCCCTTGTCGTCCTCCACATGGACGGTGAGGGTCTCGCCATGCTTGGTGACACCGCTGACCTTGGCGCCGGTGAGGATTTTCATGCCCTGCTTTTCCAGGCGCTTGCGCACATGGGCGGCAATCTCCTCATCCTCCACGGGGAGAATCTGCGGCAGCACTTCCACCACCGTCACGTCGGCGCCCATGGTCTTGTAGAAGGACGCAAATTCGATGCCGATGGCGCCCGAGCCCATGACCAGGAGCGACTTGGGCATGATGTCCGGCACCATGGCTTCGAAATAGGTCCAGATCAGCTTCTTGTCGGGCTCCAGACCCGGCAGGGCGCGCGGGCGGGCGCCGGTGGCGACGATGATGTGCTTGGCGGTGTAGTCGCCGCCGCCGAGCGCACCCTTGGGCGCATTCTCAGCCGCTTCCACCTTCAGCTTGCCGGGGGCGGACAGGGTCGCCTTGCCCCAGATCACGTCCACCTTGTTCTTCTTCAGCAGGAAGCCGACGCCGGTGGAGAGCTGGCCCGCAACGCCGCGCGAGCGCTTCACCACGGCGCCGATGTCGAAGCCCACCTTTTCGGCGGAGAGGCCGTAATCCTTGGCGTGCTCCATATAATGGAACACCTCGGCCGAGCGCAGCAGCGCCTTGGTGGGGATGCAGCCCCAGTTCAGGCAGATGCCGCCAAGATGGCTCTTTTCCACCACCGCGGTCTTGAAGCCCAGCTGGGCCGCGCGGATGGCGGCCACATAGCCGCCCGGGCCGCCGCCGATGACGATGATGTCGAAATTGGTCTCAGCCATGGATCTCTCCTTCCCCTCCTGGGCCGCCGGACGCACCGCATCGGCAGAAGGGACCGGGTGGGAATGGGGCCGTGCCCGCCCCGCGCGCGCCGGCGCAAGGCCTCAGCAGGCGGCAGGGCCGGCGGGCCGGGTCCGACGCACCAGCGCCGGACCCCAGCCGTCAGCGGGTCAGATAAGCGTAGATTTCATCCTTCAGCCGCACGCGCTCCTTGCGCACGGTGTCGAGCGCCAGGTCGTCCATGGGCTCAAGATCGCTCTCGGCCTTGTGGACCACCTCGTTCACCTTGTCGTACTCGGCAACCAGATGGGCGAAGTGCGGGTCGCTCTGGCGCAATTCGTGGAGCTTGCCGGCATATTCGGGGAAATCGGCGGCCAATTGGTGGGGCGTATGGGACATGTTTGCCTCGTTTTACCTTGGACGCGGCGGCATGCGCGCCGCATGCGCCCTGCTACACCGAAGCCGCCGTGCGACCTTTGATCTGCCGCACAGGAAACCGGCCTTCCGGCCGGCTTCCACCGCGATCCTCACACCGGCATGGGCGCGCCAGCATGGTCACACCGGCATGGGTCACACCAGCATCGTCATGGGCTTTTCGACGAAGTCCTTGAACGCCGCCAGCAGCTCGGCGCCCAGCGCCCCGTCCATCACCCGGTGATCGCAGGTAAGGGTGGCGGTCATCTGGGTGGCGATCTTGATCTCGCCGCCGCGCACCACGGGGCGCTGCTCGGACGCGCCGATGGCCATGATGGAGGATTGCGGGGCGTTGATGATCGCCACGAAATCCCGCACGCCCATCATGCCGAGGTTGGAGATGGAGGTGGAGCCGCCGGAATATTCCTCCGGCTTCAGCTTCTTGTTGCGGGCCCGCGAGGCAAGGTCGCGCATCTCGTTGGAGATGGCGGAGAGCGTCTTCGTCTCGGCCTTCTTGATGACCGGGGCATAGAGCCCGCCGTCGATGGCCACGGCCACGCCGACGTCGGAATTCTTCATGCGCAGGATCCGGTCCTCGGCCCACACGGCATTGGCGGCCGGCACCTTCTGGAGCGCCAGCGCCATGGCCTTGATGATGAAGTCGTTGACCGAGACGCGATAAACCGGCTTGCCGTCCTTGTCCTTGGACGCCATGGAATTGACGGTCTCGCGCAGCTTCATCAGATCGTCGAGGTCGCAATCCACGCTCAGATAGAAGGTGGGGGTGAGCTGTTCGCTCTCCACCAGCCGCTTGGCGATGGTCTTGCGCATGCCGTCGAGCTGGACTTCCTCGAAGGAGCCCGCCTCGAACATGGCCTTGACCTGATCGGCGGTCGGGCCGCTGACGGCAGCCTTCGCCGGAGCGGGAGCCGCGGCAGCCTGCGGGGGCGCAGAAGCGGCGGCGGGGGCGGGGGCTGTAGCCGGCTGAGCGCCGGGCTTTGCCCCTTCCACATCGCGCGCGACGACACGGCCATGGGGGCCGGAGCCGGGCAACGCGGCAAGGTCGATGCCCTTTTCCTTGGCAAGGCGGCGGGCGAGCGGCGAGGCGAACACGCGTCCGCCCTCCCCGTTCGCGGCCGGGGCGGCAGCAACCGGCGCCGGCGCGGGAGCCGGCGCAGCGGCGGGCGCGGCGGCAGGTGCGGCCGGCGCCGGTGCAGCAGCGGCCGGAGCCGGAACAGCCGCCGAAGCCGGGGCCTTGGCGCCGCCGGCGCCGGAGGCGACCGCCTTGGCGTCCTCGCCCTCGCCGGCCAGAAGCGCGATGAGCTGATTGACCGGCACGTCCTGCGTGCCCTCGGGCACCAGGATCTTCGCCATCACGCCTTCATCGACGGCTTCCACTTCCATGGTCGCCTTGTCGGTCTCGATCTCGGCGATCACGTCGCCGGACTTGACGCTGTCGCCTTCCTTCTTGAGCCATTTGGCGAGGTTGCCCTTCTCCATCGTGGGAGACAGGGCCGGCATCAGGATTTCGATGGGCATCTGGTCTTCCCCTCAGCGATAGGTCACGGCGCGCACGGCCTCGATCACGTCGGCGACCGTCGGCAAAGCGAGCTTTTCGAGATTGGCGGCATAAGGCATGGGCACATCCTTGCCGGTCACGCGCAGGACCGGGGCGTCGAGATAGTCAAACGCATCGGCCATCAGGCGGGCGGAAATCTCGGCGCCGACGCCGGACTGGGCCCAGCCCTCCTCGATGGTCACGCAGCGACCGGTCTTCTTCACGGATTCGATGATGGTCGCGGTATCCATGGGGCGAATGGTGCGCAGGTCGATGACCTCCGCCTCGATGCCCTGCTTGGCCAATTCCTCGGCCGCCTTGAGCGCATAGGTCATGCCGATGGACCAGGCCACCAGGGTCACGTCCTTGCCGGCGCGGGCGATGCGCGCCTTGCCGATGGGGAGAACGTAATCGTCCAGCTTCGGCACCTCGAAGGAATGGCCGTAGAGGATTTCGTTTTCCAGGAAGATGATCGGATTGGGATCGCGGATCGCCGCCTTCAGCAGGCCCTTGGCATCGGCGGCGCTATAAGGCGCGATCACCTTGAGGCCGGGGATGTGGCTGTACCAGGAGGTGTAATCCTGGCTGTGCTGGGCGGCGACGCGTGCGGCCGCGCCGTTCGGGCCGCGGAACACGATGGAGCAATGCACCTGGCCGCCGGACATATAAAGCGTCTTGGCGGCGGAATTGATGATCTGGTCGATCGCCTGCATGGCGAAATTGAAGGTCATGAATTCGACGATGGGCTTCAAGCCCGCCATGGCGGCGCCGACGCCCATGCCGGCGAAGCCGTGCTCGGTGATGGGCGTATCCACCACGCGCTTGGCGCCGAATTCCTGAAGCAGGCCTTGAGTGATCTTATAGGCGCCCTGATATTCGGCGACTTCCTCGCCCATCACGAACACGTCGGCGTCGCGGCGCATTTCCTCGGCCATGGCGTCGCGCAGGGCCTCACGTACGGTCATGGTGACCATCTCGGTGCCGGGCGGGACCTCCGGGTCGGGCTGCGCCTTTACCTGGGGTGGGTTGGCGACGGCGGAGGGAACGGCGGCCTGCGGGGCGGGCGCGGCGGCGGCCGTGGGGGACGGCTGGGGAGCGGCGGCCGGCGGCGCGCTTTCGGCGGCCTTCTGGGCCGGCGCGGGGGCGGCGTTGGCGTCTTCGCCTTCACCCAGGATCGAGGCGATGGGGGTGTTCACGGCCACGTCCTGCGTGCCCTCGGGCACCAGGATCTTGCCGAGAATGCCTTCGTCCACCGCTTCCACTTCCATGGTGGCCTTGTCGGTCTCGATCTCAGCGATCACGTCGCCGGACTTGACGCTGTCGCCCTCTTTCTTGAGCCATTTGGTGAGATTGCCCTTCTCCATGGTGGGGGAGAGGGCCGGCATGAGGATATCGATGGGCATGGCTTCTGCTCAGCTCTTGCTCGACGCGGGCTCGCTCACGCTCGCGGGGGCGGGCGGAACGGGGCGCTGTCTCGTGAGATTGGAATAAGCGGAGGCCGCGGCGGCCGCGACCGTGAGGGAGGCGATGAACAGGATGAGGGCCTTGCCGACCCGCCGGGCATGATCGCCGGCCGCGCCTTCGCGCAGACGGGCAGAAAAGGGCCAGAGCACCAGCAGCACCTGGCGGCCTGCGCTCAATGAGCCGGAGGCGGCCTCGGCCCTCATTCCTTCGCGAATCGCAACGCCCCAGCTCGCGGCTGCACCCGCGAGCGAGGCCAGAAGGAGAATGAGGGCCGGGATCGCCATGGCCGCGCCTCAGCGCAGGATGTCGGTGTACAACTCGGACGGATCGGGTTCGGGATCATGCGTCGCGAAATCGGCGGCCGCATTGACGATCTCGCGGATCTCGCCGTCGATCGCCTTTAGTTCGTCCTCGCTCACGAGGCCCTGTTCCAGCAGGCGCGCCCGCACCTGTTCGATGGGATCATGCTCGGTCCGCATCTTCTGCACCTCCTCCTTCGACCGGTATTTCGCCGGGTCGGACATGGAGTGGCCGCGATAGCGGTAGGTCTGCATTTCCAGGATATAGGGGCCGTTGCCGGTGCGGGCGAAGCCGAGCGCACGCTCGGCGGCAGCCTTCACGGCACGCACATCCATGCCGTCCACCTGCTCGCCGGGAATGTTGAACGAGGTGCCGCGCTTGGAGAAGTCGGTCTGGGCGGAAGCCCGATTGACCGAGGTGCCCATGGCATATTTGTTGTTCTCGATCACATACACGGCCGGCAGCTTCCACAGCTCGGCCATGTTGAAGCTCTCATACACTTGGCCCTGGTTGGCCGCGCCGTCGCCGAAATAGACCACAGAGACCGAGCCATTGTCGCGGTAATGGTTGGCGAAGGCGAGGCCGGTGCCGAGCGAGACCTGGGCGCCGACGATGCCGTGGCCGCCGAAGAACTGCTTCTCGATGCTGAACATGTGCATCGAGCCGCCCTTGCCCTTGGAATAGCCGCCGCGGCGGCCGGTGAGTTCGGCCATGACGCCCTTGGCTTCCATGCCGGTGGACAGCATGTGGCCGTGGTCGCGATAGCCGGTGATCACCTGATCACCCTTTTTCATGGCCATCTGCATGCCGACCACCACGGCCTCCTGGCCGATATAGAGGTGGCAGAAGCCGCCGATCAGACCCATGCCATACATCTGGCCGGCCTTTTCCTCGAAGCGGCGGATCAGGAGCATCTCGCGATATGCGTGAAGTTCCTGCTCCTTGCTGAAGTCCGGTATCGCGCCGGGCGCGGCTTCGGTGCGGGCGACTGCCTTTTTTGCGGCCATCTCATCCTCGGGACACGCTGGAACCGAGGAGTCTCTAGCGCACCTCCGAGAGGACGCAAAGCGCCATTTGCGTCGTGCTGCACCGCAACACGTTGCAAACGCTTGACTCTGTTGGGTTGAACTGGATTTCAGTTAATTGATGTCATGAACCTGTAATGAGTTCATCATCTGGGTTTCAGCAGCACAAGGTCCTTCGCATTGACGAAATCCAGCTGCCGGCGGCCCTCCTCGTCCAGCAGGTCCGGATCGAGCCGGGTGGCCTGGAGCAGGGAAACCTTGTTCTCGATCGCGCGCCGCTGGGCCTTCAGCGCCGCCAGCTCGCCTTCGAGCTGCGCCATCTCCACCTGGAAGTTGCGCTTCGCCATCAGGCCGTGCTGGCCATTATAGGCATGGTACGCAAAATAGCCGATGACACCCCCGGAGAGGGTGTAGAGCAGCAGTGCGAACAGGAAGGTGCGCAGACGAGAGCGTGTTTGCATGACGCCATCCTGCCCGATGCCGGTTGCCGGGGGGTTAAGACTCGCGGGCCATGCCCCCGCCGTGACGCCATCCCTGCGGCTGGCAGCGCGAGCCCGGCCATGACCTGGAACGCGAAAAGGCGGAGCGTCTCCGCCCCGCCTTCCGCATTTAAAACCTTCCGGCAAACGTTCAGGCGAGCGCCTTCAGCGCGGCCTTGCCGGCGTATTTGGCGGCATCGCCCAGTTCCTGCTCGATGCGCAGCAGCTGGTTGTACTTGGCCGTGCGGTCGGAGCGCGAGAGCGAGCCGGTCTTGATCTGCCCGCAATTGGTCGCCACCGCGAGATCGGCGATGGTGGAATCCTCGGTCTCGCCCGAACGGTGGGACATGACCGCGCGATAGCCCGCCTTATGGGCCATTTCCACCGTTTCCAGCGTCTCGGTGAGCGAACCGATCTGGTTCACTTTCACCAGGATGGCGTTGCCGGTGGCTTCCTTGATGCCGCGCGAGAGGCGGGTGACATTGGTGACGAACAGATCGTCGCCCACCAGCTGGCACTTGGACCCGATGGTGTCGGTGAGCAGCTTCCAGCCGGCCCAATCGTCCTCGGACATGCCGTCCTCGATGGTGACGATGGGATAGCGCGACACGAGATCGGCCAGATACTTCACCTGGGCCTCGATATCGCGGACCAGCTTCTCGCCCTCGTAATGATAGGCGCCGTCCTTGAAGAATTCGGTCGCCGCGCAATCGAGGCCGAGGAGCACGTCCTCGCCGGGCCGATAGCCGGCCTTCTCGATCGCCTTCATGATGAAGGAGAGCGCATCGTCCGCGCTCAGCAGGTTGGGGGCAAATCCGCCCTCGTCGCCCACATTGGTGTTGTGGCCGGCGTCCTTCAGGCCCTTCTTCAGGGTCTGGAAGATTTCCGAGCCGATCCGCAGCGCATCCGCGAAGGTGGGCGCGCCGGTAGGCAGGATCATGAACTCCTGGAAATCGATGGGATTGTCCGCATGGGCGCCGCCATTGACGATGTTCATCATGGGCACCGGCAAGGTGCGGGCGTTCACGCCGCCGACATAGCGATAGAGCGGAAGATTGTTGGAGATCGCGGCCGCCTTGGCCACCGCCAGCGATGCGCCGAGGATGGCGTTGGCGCCGAGGCGGGCCTTGTTGGGCGTGCCGTCGAGGGCGATCAAAGTGGCGTCGAGCTTGGCCTGGTCCTCGGCATCGAAGCCGCCGACGGCATCGAAGATCTCGCCGTTCACCGCATCCACGG
>NCEH01000205.1 GCA_002304505.1 Rhizobiales bacterium 32-66-11
AGTTCAAGTTCACCCCCTATGACGGCACCAACAAGGCCGGCACCCCGGTCACCGTCTCCTACGACATGTCCACCACCAAGACCTCGTGACGCTTCCGGCCCTGCACCCTCACGCATGCGGGATGCGGGGCCAAACGGCGCAAGTTTTGTGGGCGTTTTCACATGGAATAATTGGGGCAGCTTATGGCGATAACCTCTGCAGATATGGACCGCGCCCTAAAGCGGATCATGGACAAAGCAAAGGGCAACGGAACGTGGGATAATATCACCGCGACCATATCTGCACCCTGCGCCCCGCTCATGACGGAACTGGGTCCGCTCACCGAAAAGACCATGCAGGCTGACACGGTGGATGCCGCCGTGATGCTGGCCTGCACGGTCGCCAAGGACGACCAGAGGTTCCTCACTGCGCTTGAGGCGGTCCGGAACGCGCTGGTGGGTTCGGGCATCCAGGCCACGACCGGCACCGGCGAGTCCGGCATGACGCTGAACTTCAACATCGAGAACCTGCGCAGCTCGGTGAAGGATGCCGTGGGCGGCGTGCCCGCCGCCCCCTCCACCGCCCCGCTGCTGATCCAGCTCCTCGATGTGCTGATCATCCAGTCGGTTGCCGCCATTCCACTGGTGGGGCCGGGCTTGTCCGCGGCACTCGGCGGAATGGCGACCGGACTCAGTTATGGGTTCACCTCGGCAGGCAATGCGATCGCCACAAAATTCGTGGCCGTGGATTCAAAACAGAATCCGACCAATACCATCACGGGAGCGACGTCCAACTGGCAGGGCTATGGCAACAGCACCGCCAAGGCTCTGGGCAAGGGCGTGTCCGGCGTGGTGGCAAAGGATACCGTCTTCACCAAGGGAAATCCCGGCACGATCCAGGGGATGGTGGAGTCCATCGGCGAAGGCGACAGCGGCAGCGGCATTGGCATGGACCTGTCCAAGGCTGCGACCAGCGCCTCGGGCGTTGCCAGCTTCATCTACTTCCTCTCGGTGAACCGGACGGCCCGCTCCGAGAAGAAGCGGGTCGGAGAGTTGCAGAAGAAGGACGAAAATGATCTGAAGACGCTGGTTGGCGGAAACCTTATCCAGAATCCGCTGACACAGAACCAGGTCGCCAACAACGTGCAAGTGCAGCGTGGCCGCGGCACGCGCAGCGAACCGCCGCCCGTCGTCGCGGCTGGCGAAACGATCAAGTCCAAGCTCAAGCAGGAAAACAAGACGCTTGAAGGCTTCTTCGAGAAGGTTCCGGACGTTTTCGACGCCTATCGCAAGTATCTTTTGACACTGGCGTACCAGAACACGCTCGATTCATTCGGCCCCATGGTGAAGGCGTTCGACGACCGCGTCGAGGACATGAAGATTTCGCAGAAAAATCCGAGACTTGCCACGACGCTGATCGAAAATCCGATCACGCGCTCTGCAAACATCGTCTCCCTTCTGATCATGGGTTACTATTTCAATCGCATTCTGAAGACGAACCAGAAGCTTCAGAAGGAATTCGCCTACGAAGTCCGCCGATATTACCGCAACCCCCCGGTAATGATCGGCCCCAAGGCTCTCAAGCCGTCCAGCTTCGAAAGCGTTTCGAAGAATGAAGGCTCCGTCGCGATCATCGAGGCTTTCAAGTCCACTCAGAAATTCGGTCAGCTGACGGTTGACGGCGTGCTGATCGACTGGAGCCAGATACAGAGCAAATCCTGCACCTACGTGTCGCTGGTCAAGGCGGCCCTCGTCAACGAGATGGCGCAGGAATTCTCCAAGAGTCTCAACAACCGCAAGGGGCTGCTGGAAATGCTCCAGCTCACCATTGCGTCGTCCCTGATCGTCAATCAGGTCATGGTCGCGTCAACCACCAAGGGTAAGAAGATCGAGATCGATGACAGGTATGTGGGGATTCTCGCATCTCTGGGATACGTCAATCTCTATACCAAGATGGTGTTTGTCACCGAAGCCAAGAAGAAGGAGCTGACCGGCAGCGGCAAGACCGCGACCTTGCGATATCCCAAACCCGGTCGCCTAACCACGAGCGCCAGCGAAGCCGAGCGCACGATGGTCTATCTCTTTGCCTGCTGCGTCCTGGCTTATGTCGATATTGGCAAGGTCGTCATGGGTTATCAGGACTGGAGCAAGACAAAAGATAGTCTGCACGAGCTGATTGATGCGATTAACAACGCAGAAAAAGACTGATCCCCTTAACCGCTTAATGTAGAGGACGTTACATGGCCATCTATGTGAATTATGACGGCATTCCCGGTGAGGCCACCCAGCAGGACCACACCAAGTGGATCGACGTGCTGTCGCTCTCCTGGGGCGTCGGGCGCGGCATCAACACGGTGTCCGGTTCCACC
>NCEH01000117.1 GCA_002304505.1 Rhizobiales bacterium 32-66-11
TTTGCGGCGGGTGAAAGCCGAAGCTGCCCTCTCGGTCCTGGCATTCAACATTATCCGCGCTTCGAACGCCTTCGGAACCGGAGCGCTGATGTCGCGGGGCTGAGAACCCCACTCTATTCGGTTTGCGTCATCGCGGCCGCATCGAGTCCTCGCTGAGTTTCTGCACAGCCTGCCCCGCAACGCCCCCTTTAGAGTGAGAGTGCGGACGGGGTTTGCCGTGACGGGTTGAGGGCCGGAGGAGAGTCTTCCGGCGCCCGTCGCGGAGAACCGCGATGTCCAGACATGATCGCAGTGTTCGCACCGGCTCGGACCGGACGAACCTCTATGACGAAATCACCACCAAAATCATCGCCGAGCTGGAGGCCGGTCGCGTGCCGTGGGTGCAGCCCTGGGGCACGTCGGCCGCCAAGGCGCCGCTCGGCCTGCCGAAAAACGCCGCTACCTCCCGCAGCTACAGCGGCATCAACGTGCTCATCCTCTGGGGCGCCGTCATCGAGCACGGCTTTCCCTGCCAGGGCTGGCTCACGTTCCGGCAGGCGCTTTCGCTCGGCGGCCATGTCCGCAAGGGCGAGCGCGGCACAACCGTCGTCTATGCTGACCGTTTCACCCCGGAAGACGAGAAGCGCCGCGCCCGCGAGACCGGCGAGGAAGCGCATGCCATCCCGTTCCTGAAGCGCTTTACGGTTTTCAACGTAGCGCAATGCGACGGGCTGCCCGACGATATCGCTATGGTCGCGCCGCCGCCACCGCCCGGCCTGATCGAGCCGAGGGTCGAAGCGCTCATCAAGGCGACCAACGTCGATTTCCGCATCGGCGGCAACAGGGCCTTCTACGTCCCGTCCCAGGACTATGTGATGGTCCCGCCGCCCCAGGCGTATTTCGAGCCGATCAACTGGCATCGGACGGCGCTGCACGAACTCGGTCACGCCAGCGGCCATCACAGCCGGCTGAACCGTGACCTGACCGGCTCGTTCGGCTCGAAGAGATATGCCTTCGAAGAGCTGATCGCCGAGCAGATTTCGGCCTTTAGCTGCGCCGCGCTCGGCATCGTACCAACGGTGCGCCACGCCGATTACATCGGCAGTTGGCTGGAGGTCATGCGCGAGGATTCCCGCGCCATCGTCCGTGCAGCCTCGCAGGCGAGCAAGGCGGCCGATTGGCTGCTGTCCTTCCTGCCGGAAGACGAGCAGTTTCCTGCCACGCCTGAGACCGCCATCGACAGGAGGGCAGCATGATCCTCCTGACCGACGAGCTGCGCGCTCAGCTTCTAGCCAATGGCCGCCAGCGCGACACCGATCATGTGCCGGTTGTCAAATTCTTCAACCCGCTCGGCGCCGGCGTCTGGCTGGCAACCGAACTTGATGCCGACGGCGATATCCTCTTTGGCCTGGCTGATCTCGGCGAGCCGGAACTTGGCTATTTTTCTCTGGAGGAGATGGCCTCGGTGCGCCTGCCGTTCGGGCTCGGCATCGAGCGCGACATTCTCTTTTCCGGCGACTTTCCGATTTCGGTCTGGGCTGAGGCTGCACGGGAAGCCGGCAGCATCCGCCGCGCCGAACGGATCATCTATGCCGCGGCGCGTGCGCGGCGGGAGGCCGTCTGATGCGCTTTCGCCGCTGGCACAGACCCGAGCCCTATGGTGACACGTCGCGCAAGCGTGCGGCGTTTCTCCGCAAGCAGCGCCTCGAACGCGAGGCGCTGCCGCTCTTCGCCGGAGACATCGCCGCCGGCCAGCACGGCGTCGACGAGGAAATGGCCCGCCGCGCGGTCTGGTGGGACGAGGCCGAACGCGAACACCGGGACCAACGAGCCGTGTGGTGGCGAAAGGGCCGCGCCCGCTTATTCACGCTGCCCGACGGGCTGCGCGCTCGTGTTCGCGAAATCTGGCGGACCTGCCCCTATCCGGCCGATCCGGCGAGCTTTGCCGATTTCCTGCACCAGATTACGGTTGGCAAACTCGATCCGTGGTGTCCGCCATGGCAGTTCCATCCCGAGCGGACCGCGCGGATCACCCGCGATCCGTCGACCTTCGGCGAAGCCTTCCGCCGAATCGGCGGCCGCAAGGCCGGTATCGGCCCGAGCGCGCCGGTCGTGGACGAGTCGCTTTACTGCGGCAATCTCGGCTCCGGCATCCTGTTTCTCCGGTGCCGGCTGCGCCCCGTCGAAGCGGGCGAAAATGTCCACATCGTCGCGAGCCATCACCCCGGCGCCGCCCAGCGGCTCGAAATCGAGGTGCGCGGCGCGTGCTTGGATGCCGAGCTGGCGCTGATCGAGCGCCTGGCGCAAGCGACCGAGACGCGGCCTGTCGTGGTCCAGCGTGTCGTCATGCGAGGCCAGCCATGACCAGGCCGACGAAACGCGGGCACAATGGCGGGCCGTCGCTCGACGAACCCGTCGACCGGCGCTGCGGCCAGTGCAAGCACTGCACCCATTGGGACGCGCCGGCGGAAAACGAACAGCGCGCTTATGAATGGTTCCGTCTCGGCCTTTCTCGCCGCCGCGTGAAGCGCCCGTCCGGCACCTGCGATCGCGTGCTTCTTCCCGGTCGCAAAAGCACCGTGTTCTCGGCTACCTCGGCCGCGTCGCCTGGCAGGGAGCGGAGGAGAACATCCCGCCGCGCTTCCTTCAGGACATGCTCGATCTCGGCCCGTCTGACGACGGAGGGCAGCGTGATGATGCCTCCTGATCGTCTGCGCTCGATGTTGGCGCGCATGGAGGACGCGCTTGCGGATACGCGGCGCAATCTCGCCCTTGCCGAACGCGCACTCAGCAATCGCGCCGAGGGCGAGACGATCCGTCTTCGTCCGAAATCCCGGCACTACCATCGGCGCATGAGCCGGTGGACCGGAGCGGACGAGGCGGAATATCGGCGCGTGCTCGATCGCCTCCCGTTGGTTGCGGGGCCGGATCTCGACCGGCTTCGGCGCAAGATCGACCGGCAGGAGGCGGCGATCATGGCGCTGCGCCGGAAATACCGGGTGAACGCGGAGCGACCGCAGCGCTTCGACTGGTAGTGTCGCGCCCTTGGCCCGGTCGAGAGTGAGAGAAGGGCTGGTGATTTCGTGACGGGTTGGAAGGTCGAGAGAGGGTCTCGGCCGCCCGTCACGGAGAAACCACCATGGCCAAAGTTGCCAGGAAGTCGAAGAAGCCTGCCGTCGCGATGATCGTCTTCTCGCGCTCGCGTGATATTCCCTTCAATCGCATCCGCCTCTCGGACAGCAACGTCCGCGAAACCGACGTCGAGGCCGGTCTCGACGATCTCACTCACGACATCGACCGTCGCGAGGACATCGTGCAAGGCATCAATGTCCGCGCCATCCTCGATGCCGACGGCAACGAGACCGGCGATTTCGAGACCCCGGCCGGCGGTCGGCGCTTCCGGGCGATCGCGCGCCTGGTCGAGGCCGGACGCTTTCCCGCCGATGGCCTCGTTCCCTGCCTCGTCAAGAAGGCCGACGCCAAGTCCTCGGCCGTCGACGACTCGCTCGCGGAAAACATGCTGCGGCTCGGCCTGCATCCGCTCGACCAGTTCCGCGCGTTCAAGCGCATGTTCGACGACGGCATGACGAAGGAGGAAATCGCCGACGCCTATCGCACCACGCCGCGCTACATCACGCAGCGTATGCGCCTGGCTTCGGTCTCGCCGGCACTTCTGGAAGTCTATGCGCGCAACGGCATGCCGCTGGCGATGCTGGAAGCGTTCACCGTCAATCCCGACCATGCCCGCCAGGAACAGGTCTGGGAGGCTGTTCAGCGCTCCTACAATGTCCAGCCCTGGCAGGTCCGCCAGTTCCTCACTGACACCACCGTTCCAACCGATGACAAGCGCGTGCGCTTCGTCGGCGTGGAAGCCTATGAGCAGGCAGGTGGCGCGATGCTGCGCGATCTCTTCTCCGAGAACGACGGCGGCTGGCTCGAGGATGTGGGGCTTCTCGACCGGCTGGTCTCGGAAAAGCTGAAGGCGATCGCCGATGACGTAGCGGCTGAAGGCTGGAAGTGGATCGCTGTCGAAACCAGCCATCCCTACGGATACGACAACGGCCTTCGTGAAATCACCGGCAGCTTCGCCGATCTCACCGATGAGGAGCGCGCCGCGCGCGATGCACTCCGCAACGAGTACGACGATCTCGAATCGGAATATTCGGAACATGACGAGCTGCCGGAGGAAATCGATCGGCGCCTCGGCGAGATCGAGGCCGCTCTGGAGGACTTCGAAAAGCGTCCCGTCATCTATGATCCTGCCGAGATCGCCCGCGCCGGCGTCTTCATCAGCATCGACCGTGACGGTGAGCCTGTCATCGAGCGCGGCTATGTCCGGCCCGAGGACGAGCCGGTGGCCGACGCCGGGGACGCCGAGAATGAAAACGCCGTCACCACCGCTGGAAATGACAGTGCGGTGCAGCGCGCCGTCATCACCATCGGCGGCCAGCCGGCCGAACCCGAAGAGGACGATGACGACGATGGCGTCAAGCCGCTGCCGGAGCGACTGGTCATCGAACTGACCGCCCATCGCACCGTCGCGCTTCAGGACGCGCTCGCCAATAATCCGCATGTCGCGATGACGGCGCTGCTCCACCGCATGGTGATGGAGCGCTATCATTACTCCGCGCCCACCGGATGCCTGGAAGTCTCCGTTCGCCACAGGTATCTGTCTTCGCAGGGCTCCGATCTCGCCGACAGCCAGTCGGCCAAGGCGATCGACGAGCGCTTCGACGCCTGGAAGGCTGATCTGCCGTCAGACGAAGCGGCACTCTGGGACTGGATCGCTGCGCTTGACGAGGCGAGCCGCATGGCGCTTCTCGCCCATTGCGTCAGCTACGGTGTCAATGCGCTTTACGAGCGCCCGAACATCCATAGCGCTTCCGGCATCTCACAGCATGGCCTCGATCGTCGTCTTGCCGGGGCCGACCGGATTGCTCGCGCCACCGGCTTCGACATGGTGGTCGATGCGGGATGGCGGCCCACGGTCGAGAACTATCTGGGTCGCGTGACCAAGACCCAGATCCTCGCGGCAGTGCGTGAGGGTGCTGGCGAACGGGCGGCCCAGCTCATCGACCATCTGAAAAAGGGCGACATGGCCAAGGAAGCCCAGCGCCTCCTGGCCGACACCGGCTGGCTGCCCGAACCGCTGCGCCTGGTCGATCTCGACGGTGACGCCGCCGACACCGATGGCGAGGTCGAGGCTTTGCCCGACTTCCTCGCCGGTGACGGTGACGACGAGAAAGCCGCGGCTGAAGACGAAAAAGACCGGCAGCACCTCGTCGCTGCGGAATGACTTCGTGCGGGGCGGCGCAGGCCGCCCCGTATCGTTCTTCAACTCGCCCGGCCATCGCGCCGGGCATTTTTTATGGAGGTCGTCATGGCTGACCACATCGACATCGACTTCATCTTTCGGGCTGACCGCGAAAATTCACCGGCTGAGCGGTCGCTGCCCTGGGAGGAGACGCGCGACGGTGATGCCGTCGTCGTCGAGCCCAAGCCGCATTGGGCGGACGATTTGCGGGCCTTCCGCCTCGATGCCCGCGAATATTGCTACTATGCAGACTGGAGCCGGTCCGGTGCGCGCGCCCGGTTCTATGGCCATATCGATACCTGTGGCGATGACCTGCTGCTGAAGGCCCGCGCCCCGATAGTCCGCGAGATCGCCGAGGGGCATTGGAGCTCCATCATCCCGGTCGAGTTTCGGTTTCGCCAGCATCCGCCATCCTTGCGCTACCGTGTGGGGCTGATTTCCGTCTCCGGCCTGAAACACCAATCCGGTTGAGACCGGCATGGAGGAAGGGCTGGAGCGGCGCGGTATCTGCGACGGGATTTGGGCATCCTGTCAGAGGCAGAACACCACCCCGCTTCCATTCGCTGACCTTGGTCTGAGCCGTCTCCTTGTCAATCAACCCTCGAAGGGTCGGCTTACGCGAGCGTGCCGCCCTCGCGGATTCGGGACATGCCCGAACGCGCGAGGGTGATTGCAGATCCGTTCAGACACTTCGGGCGCCTGTCGCGCGGGGGATAGTCCCCCGCCTCCAGAGACAGGAGCCGGAACCCATGTCCTACGCAGATGCCACCGCCTTCGCCGCCAGCCTCGCCACCACGCTGATGGTCTCGATCGTCGTGTTCCAGGCCGGAGACGGAACCCACGGCGCCATGTCCGCCGACGAATTCGACGGCGACGACGAGATGGTGAAACTGGAACTCGACCCATGGAGCTGAGGCGCGCAAGCGCCTCTTTCCCGACGGCCCGGAACGCTCAGGAGGCGTCCGGGCCTTCCGCCTTGCGATGGTCGGCCCATCGCCGGAAACGGCGCCAAGGCGGTCGCCTTCGGCAAGAGAGGAAGAGGACGGGCCTTTGGCCGTGACGGGTTGGATGCTGAGAGAAGGCTCTCAGCGCCCGTCGCGGAGAGATCCCGATGACCCATGCCAGCCAACCCAACTGCGCCCCGATCGGGCGGATTCTCGCCGATCGGGTGCTGCCCGGATTTCAGCGGACGCAGAAGCTGCCGCTGCGCATCTCCTGTCTCGGCACAGTCAGCTATGCCGGAGCCACCGATGCCGATTATCGCGATCGAAGCGTCTCGCTTGGCGAAGCTGCATCGCCGGAAGCCGCCATCGCTCTTGCCGCGCTTCGCGTTTCACGCGGCAACCTCGGCCCCGGCGAAGACACCGCATTGCGCTTCGAGCCGCGCCTGATCGTCATTCAGGACAGCGCGCTCGGCCTGGTTCTCGCCGGCGAAATCCGTGCCGGGATCATCCTCTGGCAGCAGCCGGTTGCCAACGACAGCGAGGCCCGTCGTATCGTCATCGAAGCCAGCCGAAAGCGCGGCATGGCCTTCGCTGCCTCAGGCCGGGGCGATCATGCGGCGGCCCGCGTCCTGCGATTCGGAGCGGCGTTGCTGGAAGCGCGGTTGATCGATCCGCTTTGGCGCGAGACCGCCGCCGAGCTGCTCCGGCTGCCGCAGGCGGCCTGATGCCATTTCCTTCCTTCAATCAGCTCGGCCTCGCGCCGGGCTTTGTCGTTTCAGGAGGCTGACATGCCCAACTTCACGATCGAAACGAGCTACCATTTGCCTGCCTACCGGCATCGAACCTATTCCGCGAAAACCGTCGCGGAGGCTTGCCGGCTCGCTATCGACGACGACAACTGGGATGGCGAAAAGCTGAGCTACGAGAGCGCTGGAGAGACCTTCGTCTCCGGCATCTGGCAGGGTCGCGACGCCGCCTACGCTGGATCACCAATTGCGATTCCATCCCAGTTCGGAAAAGCGATCGAACGCAAGGCGCAGCACTTCGAAATCCTTCTCGGCCTTCTGAAGCTGCTGCTCGCGGATGTGCAGAGCGCGCGTGCGTCGTCGGACGAATGGATTGGCCGCGCCGCCTGGGCCGTCGCACGCGGAGAGGCAATCATTGCCGGCGCCCGCGATCCTGACGGCCAACACGGGCCAGCGGCCTGACCCGATCACCCACTTCCTTCAATCGGCCCGGCCGCGCGCCAGGCTTTGTCGTTTCAGGAGCCCGACATGGCCAACTACTTCACCCATTTTTCCTGCCTGCTCGACGTCGGGACGCCCGACAACGCCGCTCGCGCCCTCGATCTCTACAATCAGCTTTCCGAAGAAGGCGCTTCGGAAGAGCCGCCGTCCGACGGTTTCCTCCTGTCGATCCAGCCCGAGCATGGCAGCACGAAACTCTGGATGCGCGTTGACATCACCGGCGACCCGGAGCGCCTGATTCAGTTTGTGAAGCGTTGCGCCGCGGAATTCGGACTGACCGGCCGCTGGGGGTTTCAGTATGCCAACGCCTGCTCGAAGCCGCGCGTCGACGGCTTCGGCGGCGGCGCTCATGTGCTCGATCTCGCTACAGGGGAAACCGTCGCCTGGACCTATACCGACGGCTGGCTTGCCGAAGTGCTGGATGGGGGTGATCCCGATGCCTGAGATCATCGAAACCACGGTCTATCGGCTCGACGAGCTTTCCGATGCCGCGAAGGACAAGGCCCGCGCCTGGTATCGCGAAGGCGGCTTCGACTACGACTGGTACGATTCTGTTTATGAGGATTTCCAGCAGATCGCGGAAATCCTCGGAATCCGCTTCAAGACCCGCACCGTCCGCCTCATGGGCGGCGGCACACGTCAGGAGCCTCGTATCGCCTTTACGGGGTTCTGGTCTCAGGGCGATGGCGCATCGTTCGAATGCTATTATTCCTATAGGAGGAATGCTCCAGCCGAGATTCGATCGTATGCGCCGATGGACACGAAGCTGCATGAGATCGCCGATACCTTGCTGGCGATCCAACGCCGCAACTTCTACCAGCTTCGCGCCGAGGTCAGCCATCGCGGTCATTATTATCACGAGTATTGCATGTCGATCTCGGTCGAGCGCAACAGTCCGACGTATCAGGACATGACCACCGATGCCGAGGAGATCGTCACCGAGGCGCTGCGCGATCTGGCCCGCTGGCTCTATCGGCAGTTGGAGCGCGAATACGATTACCTGTCATCGGACGGGGCGGTCGATGAGACGATTGTCGCCAACGAATACACCTTTACCGAAACAGGCCGCAGGTTTGGCTGATGCCACTTGAGCGCCCCGTCTTCAGGCGGGGCGCTCTTGTTATGTTTGCAATGGTCCGCTCAGCGAACAGGGCCGGCCACGCTACCACTCACCCTTCCGCCCATCTAAAGTCGTCGCCGCGACGAGGTGAAGCCTGAGCACCGTGGGCCGCTATCGGCGGCTTTCGGCGATTTTGGCCGATGGCATGAGAGTGAGAGCGAGGCCGGGACGGATGTGAGCCTGTGCGGTCGAGAGAGAGCGCTGCGCGGGCTCGATTCTGTCCCGCTCTCCCGAGGCTTCTTCCATGAATATGATTTCCACGCCTGCGGCGGCATCCGCCACCGCGCCGCTTTCGCTTGTCCCTGACACCGACATCCCTGCCGCCGTCTTCGCCGCGGCGCAGCTCCTCCTGCCTCACCTCGAACGCGGTCAGCGCATCGATGCCGCCATACTGCGCGGGGCGATGGAATCTGCCTTCGGTGCTTCCGATGCGACCGGCGCCTGGAACTGGAAAACGGCCTATGACGCCTGCGAGGCCGCGACCGTTCTTTTCCTGCGCAAATACGGCAAGGCGCTTTTCCGTAAATCCGCATCTCCGGCGACGGTCCTGCCGCAGCTTGCCAAGATCGCTGGCCTGCTGCCGACGCATACGCGCCGCTCGGAGGAAGCCCAGTCCTTCCAGCAATTCTCGACTCCGATCCCGCTCTGCCTCGCGGCCGTGACGGCGGCGGCCATCACCTCGGCCGACCGTGTGCTGGAGCCGTCGGCCGGGACCGGGCTCCTCGCCATCCTGGCCGAGATCGCCGGCGGCGCGCTCGTTCTCAACGAGCTTGCGGAAACCCGCGCCGTCCTCCTGTCTCTTCTCTTTCCGGCCCTGTCCATCTCCCGCTTCGACGCGGCGCAGATCGACGATCATCTCGACACCGGCATTCTGCCGTCCGTCGTGCTGATGAACCCGCCATTCTCGGTCATGGCGAATGTTGAAGGCCGGATGGCCGATGCCGCTTTCCGCCATGTCGCCTCGGCGCTCTCGCGTCTCGCTCCCGGCGGCCGTCTCGTCACCATCACCGGCGCGAATTTCGCTCCCGACGCTCCTGCCTGGTCAACAGCCTATGGTCGGCTCCAGGAACGTGGTCGCGTCGTCTTTTCCGCAGCGATCGACGGCTCGGTCTATGCGAAGCACGGCACGACCTTTCCGACCCGGCTGACCGTCATCGACAAGCTGCCGGCTGAAGATCCATCCGTGTTCCCCGCTGCGCCCGGCGTCGCGCCGGATGTGGCCACTCTGCTCGGATGGCTGGCCGAGCACCTCCCGGCGCGCCTGTCGGTCGATCCGGCCGTCTCCGTGCCTGTGGTCGCGCCTCGCACCGTTCGCGCCTATGTCAACCGGGCGGCCAGGGCCGCGCCCGCCATGGCGCATGCCGAGCCGGAAGGCGCTCCGCTCGCCTATGATACCATCGACTGGAAGCCGGCGGATGCCGGTCGCCTTTCCGATGCGATCTATGAGGAATACGGGCTTCAGACCATCCGGATTTCCGGGGCTCAGGCCCATCCGACCCAGCTCGTGCAATCGGCGGCCATGGCGAGCGTCGCCCCGCCGAAGCCGAGCTATCGCCCGACGCTGCCGGCGAACGTCGTCGATCTCCTGTCCGATGCCCAGCTCGAAACGGTGATCTATGCCGGCGAGGCGCATTCGGATTTCCTCGCCGGTGCGTGGACGGTCGACGACACCCTCGACAAGCTGACCGCTGCGTCCGAGGATGCCAAGGACGCCGTCCGGCTACGCCAGGGCTTCATGATCGGCGACGGCACCGGCGTCGGCAAAGGCCGGGAGTCGGCTGCGATCATCCTCGACAACTGGCTCCAGGGACGCCGTAAAGCCGTCTGGATCTCGAAGTCGGACAAGCTGATCGAGGACGCTCAACGCGACTGGAGCGCGCTCGGCATGGAGCGCCTGCTGGTCACGCCGTTGTCGCGGTTCCCGCAGGGCAAGCCGATCACTCTGAGCGAGGGCATCCTATTTTTAACCTATGCCACGCTGCGCTCCGACGACCGCGGAGAGAGGGTTTCCAGGGTCAGGCAAATCGTCGAATGGTTTGGCTCCGACTTCGATGGAGTGATCATTTTCGACGAGGCGCATGCCATGCAGAACGCCGCTGGGGGCAAGGGAGAACGCGGTGACGTCGCAGCATCGCAGCAGGGCCGCGCCGGCCTGCGCCTCCAGCACGCGCTTCCGAATGCCCGCGTCGTCTATGTCTCCGCCACCGGCGCGACCACCGTTCACAATCTCGCCTATGCCCAGCGGCTCGGCCTGTGGGGCGGCGAGGATTTCCCCTTCGCCACCCGCGCCGAGTTCGTCGAGGCGATCGAGGCCGGCGGCGTGGCGGCGATGGAGGTGCTCGCCCGCGACCTGCGCGCGCTCGGCCTCTACACCGCCCGTTCGCTCTCCTTCGCCGGCGTCGAATACGAGCTCATCGAGCACGAACTGACGCCTCAGCAGGTTCGCACCCTGCTTCGCTCGATCGCCGCCGATCTGGAGGCGGGCCATTCGGCCGTCATCCAGATCGTCTCGACTGGCGAGGCCCTGATGGAACGGCGGCTGGCGGAGCTGCCGACCGAGGAATGGAACGACGTCCGCGTGGACATCACGCCGCGCGAGTATGTCCTCGACTACCTCGCCCATTCCTTCCCGATCCAGCTCTACGAGCCGTTCACCGACAGCGAGGGCAACCTGTCGTCGCGTCCGGTCTATCGGGACGGTCAGCCGGTCGAAAGCCGTGAGGCGGTCGCGCGCCGCGATGGGTTGATCGCCAAGCTCGCCAGCCTGCCGCCGGTTCCTGGCGCGCTGGACCAGCTCATCCAGCATTTTGGCACCGACACGGTGGCCGAGGTGACGGGCCGGTCTCGCCGCATCGTCCGCAAGCGCGGCAGCAGCATCACCATTGACCGGCTTGTGGTCGAGACGCGCACCGGAGCGGCCAATCTCGCCGAGACGCAAGCCTTCATGGACGACCAGAAACGCGTGCTCGTCTTCTCGGACGCCGGCGGCACAGGGCGCAGCTATCATGCCGAGAAGTCTGCGAAGAATACGCGCCTGCGCGTGCACTACCTGCTCGAGGCGGGCTGGAAGGCGGACACCGCCATTCAGGGCCTCGGCCGGACGCACCGCACCAACCAGGCGCAGCCGCCGCTCTTCCGGCCGATCTCGACCAATGTAAAGGCTGAAAAGCGCTTTCTCAGCACCATCGCCCGCCGTCTCGACACGCTGGGCGCGATCACGCGCGGCCAGCGTCAGACCGGC
>NCEH01000118.1 GCA_002304505.1 Rhizobiales bacterium 32-66-11
AGAACGACGAATTCCCCGTCGCGAATATCCACATCGACCCCATGGATGACCGCCGTCGATCCATAGGCCTTCTTCACACCGCGAATATCGACGGTCGCCATCCCGTTCCGCTCCTTAGAACATCCACCCGACACGCGCTCTTCATGGCTCCGCTGTGCGGAGACTGGCGCTTCAATTGGGCCGCCATGCGGCAGCCGCGCCCCAGCTTCTGCCGGGTGCGCGGCGATCATGGTGCGGCGCCGATTTTGGATCAAGTGCTTTTTAAAACGATTGAACCAAAGCATAAGGCGGCTTATCCAGAAGCTTCCGATCCTTCGCCGCGCCCCGGTCGAGGCGCAGCCCGCCACCCGAACGCCGAGCACTCTCAATGACGGAAGATTCACGCCCCAAGCTGCTGCTGACCGGCCCCATCATGGACACTGTGGTGGAACGACAGCTGGCCGCGCACGCCATTCTGCTGGGCTTGGATGATTTCGAGGCCGACATCGCGGCGCACGGCGCGGAGATTCGCGGCATCGCCACCCGCGGCAAGCGCAAGGTGGACGAGGCGCTCATGGCGCGCCTGCCGAAGCTGGAAATCATCGCCAATTTCGGCGTCGGCTATGACACGGTGGATGCTGCCGCCGCCGCCGCGCGCGGCATCGTGGTGAGCAATACGCCCGACGTTCTGAACGAGGAGGTCGCCGACCTTGCCCTCGGCCTGCTGCTGGCCACGGTGCGCGAACTTCCCCAGGCCGACCGCTTCACCCGCTCCGGCGCCTGGAAAACGGAGGCGTTCCCGCTCGGTCCAACCTTGCGGGATCGCACGGTCGGCATCGTCGGCATGGGCCGCATCGGCAAGGCGATCGCCAAGCGCCTCGACGCCTTCGGCGTGCCGGTGGTCTATCACACCCGCCGCGCCCAGCCGGATGTCGGCTATACGCATTATCCCGAGCTCATGGCCATGGCGCGGGACGTGGACACCATGATCCTGATCCTGCCCGGCGGCCCCGCCACGCGCGGCCTCATCAATGCCGAGGTGCTGGCGGCGCTCGGGCCGAACGGCATCCTGATCAATGTGGCGCGCGGCACCGTGGTGGACGAGCCGGCCCTGGTGGAGGCGCTCGCCAACAAGACCATCCTGGCCGCCGGCCTCGACGTGTTCGTGGACGAACCCCATGTGCCGGAAGCGCTGTTCGCGCTGGAAAATGTGGTGTTGCTGCCGCACGTCGGCTCCGCCACCCATTTCACCCGCACCGCCATGGGGCAATTGGTGGTGGACAATCTGCTGTCCTGGTTCGACGGCAAGGGCCCGGTCACGCCGGTCGCCGAGACCCCCTGGCCGCGCGCCTGAGGCGCATCACCCCCTGATCGACCCGCGCTGTCAGGGCGCGGGTCGCCACATTCTGTTTTCGCCCCACATGCTTTAGCGTGACGCTTTCGCCGTGGTGAGACGGAATCGGATCATGCGTCGCCTTCGCCTTGTCTGCGCCGTTGCGCTGATCGTCCCGGTCCTCGCACAGGCCTCTGCCCTCGCACAGGCCTCTGCCCTCGGGCAGGCGCCCGCCGCCGACCAGGTACGCGCCCCGGCCCAGCCCGAGAGGCTCACGCCCTTCGATAGGTTCGCCCCGCCGTTTAGGCTCGCCCAGGCGGGCGGCGCAGGTTCGACGTCCCAGAAGCCGCCCGCCAAGCCCGCCGCACCCGCCAAGCCGCCCGCGGGCGGCAAATCCGAGCCCGCCAAGGTCGATGCCGCCAAGGTTGATCCCGCGTTACGCGCCCAGGCGGAGCAGGCGGCCGGCGCGTTCGTGCTCAGCAGCGCCGACGACCAGCGCAAATGCCCGCTCACCCTGAAGCCCGAACCCGCGGCCAACGGCTTCGCCCTGGCGTTCGACGCCGGCGTGTGCGCGGGCATCGGCTTCATGCCGCAGGTGGTGGCCTGGACGCCCGATTCATCGGGGGCGATCCGCCTGCTGAACGCACAGGGCCGGCTGGTGGTGGAATTCGGCCAGGCGACGGCGGGCAATTACGAGGCGCTGCGGGAGGGCGACGGCGTCTATTTCCTCGCCAGCCCGGCGGCGAGCGAGGATGCGACGGCGGTGCGCGTGGAGGAAATGCTCGGCGACTGGGTCCTGGCGCGGGTCGCCGGCACGCCGATCTGCCACGTGGTGCTGCTGGAGGAGGCGGCCGCGAACGGCGCGCGCAAGCTGCAACTCGGCACGCCGTGCGATCCCGCCATCACCCAATTCGGCCCGGTCTCCTGGAGCATCGAGGGCGGTAATGTGCTGCTGGCGTCCGGCTCGGGCGGCACGCCGCTGCGATTCGCGCGACAGGAAGATGGCGGCTGGGCCAAGGTGCCGGAGCGGGGTAGGCCCCTGCTCCTGTTGCGTCAGTAACACATCAAGACGCCATAAAATATTCACCGGCACGGTGTCGCCACACTTCCGCCTAAGCGTGGCGCGAAGCGGTTTCATCTTTGCGTTGCACTTTTGCAACATAGGAATCCAGCATTCATGCGGGTTTGCCTAAAGCACAGGCAGATTGTGCCTTAAATTTCTCATTGGAACGCCTGCAAAAATTTGGTCTCAATCTGTGCAGATATCCATTGGGGGTCACTTGATGAAGAAGATCGTTATTGCCGCAGCTGCCAGCATGCTGCTTTCGGGCGCCGCTTCCGCCGCCGACCTGAGCACGATGCCGGTGAAGGCCGTGGCCCCCGCGCCCGTCGCCCCCATGTGGGACCTGGCCTTCGGCGTGACCGGAACCTCCGATTATCTGTTCCGTGGTATCAGCCAGACGAACAACAACCCGGCGATCCAGGGCTTCGTCGAGCTCCAGATGTTCGACTGGGTCTATTTCAACGTGTGGGCGTCCAACCAGAACTGGGTTGAGAACTTCCTCTGGGACGGCAACAGCTCGCTCGAAGTCGACTTCGCCGGTGGCCTGCGCCACACCTGGGGCAATTTCAGCCTCGACGTCGGCGGCGCTTACTACACCTATCCCGGCAGCAGCAACAGCCTGGATCAGACCACCCTGCTGAAGACCGCCAATGGCTCGACCGACTATAATTACTGGGAAATCTACGCGAAGCCCAGCTATGTGGTCGCCCCCTGGCTGACCCTCGGCCTGAACCTGTTCTGGTCCAGCGACTTCGCCGCCACCGGCACGGACGGCACCGCCCTGTCCGGCACCGCCAAGGTTCCGCTGCCGGCCTTCGGCCCGGGCGGCGACTTCGGCTGGTACGTTTCGGGTGAGTTCGGTCATCAGTGGCTCGACACCAGCTCCTACAATTATGCGGTGACCAATTTCGCCGGCATCACCTACGACCAGACCATCCCCGGCTACAATTGGTGGAACGTGGGCGTCGCCTTCACCTATAAGGCTGCCACGCTTGACCTGCGCTATTCCGGCACCGACCTCAGCGGCGGCGACTGCAACTTCATCATCGGCAACAACAATGCCTGCGGTGACAAGATCGTTGCCAGCCTCTCCTTCGCGACCTCCTTCAACGCTCTGAAGTGATCGCAGGTCCCCGTCCACGGGACGGGGACCTCTTAAAGCGCCGCGCTCCCCGCGGCGCTTTTTTTATGTCCGCATTTTAGGCCCGCTCCGCCCCCCCGGACCGGCCACCGAGGGCAGGCACGCGGGCCGGCCATATGCCGCATCGCACACGAAGCGCGGCCGCCGCCGCCGCAAACCCGCGCGCGAAACCCGAGCGCAGGCCCGATTGCGGCGAAGGCGCGGCACCGGCGCCACCGCAGCAACGCCATTGCGCGAAACGCTGCCGCGCCGTACCGTTCTTGCGTGGCGTGGCAGCGATGCGCAATTTCCTCTGCTGGGCTTCGCCAAATGCAGGGGCGTTGACCTTGTGAGTCTGCCGCTTTTCTGTCATGTTCAGCGAGATAGGGCAGCGCTACTGCCCTATCAATAGCGTCTCAGCTGTCGGTCATCGCGAGCGTCTGTCCAGGACGCGCGCTTTTACGCGCGGAAGCGCGCCGATCAGCGAGGGTTGCAGTCTGCCGGCACGGCTCCGGCATCAGGGAGAGGGCAAAATCATGGATGCGACCGATCGCAGGGAAGGTTTGACCGGACGGGTGGCTCAGCGCGCCGCCGCCGTGAATGCCGGCGCGATTGTCGGTCGGCCCAAAGCTTTCGGCCTGTTCGATCCCGCGCAGGAGCGGGATGCCTGCGGCGTCGGCTTCATCGCCGACATCAAGGGCCGCAAGTCCCACCGCATCATCGAGGACGGCATCCAGATCCTGCTCAATCTGGAGCATCGCGGCGCCGTGGGCGCGGACCCGCGCGCCGGCGACGGCGCCGGCATGCTGGTGCAGATTCCCCATCGCTTCTTCGCCAAGGAAGCCGCGCGCCTCGGCTTTTCGCTGCCCGAGCCCGGCCATTATGCCGTCGGTCACATCTTCCTGCCGCGCGATGCCGAGGGCGAAGCGATCGTGCGCGCCGCGTTCGAGCGCCTGGTCGCCGAGGAGGGCCTGAGCCTGCTCGGCTGGCGCGACGTGCCCACCGACAATTCCTCGCTCGGCGAAAGCGTGCTGCCCACCGAGCCGCGCCATGTGCATATCTTCCTCGGCCGCAGCGAGAGCATCGCCGACGAGGACGCCTTCGAGCGCCGCCTGTTCGTGCTGCGCAAGATGATCTCCAACGTCATCTATGACGCCAAGGACCCGCGCACCGCCGGCTATTATCCGGTGTCGCTGTCGTGCCGCACCCTGGTCTACAAGGGCATGTTCCTGGCCGACCAGCTGGGCGCCTATTATCCCGACCTGCACGATCCCGATTTCGAGAGCGCGCTGGCGCTGGTGCACCAGCGCTTCTCAACCAACACCTTCCCGGCGTGGCCGCTGGCCCATCCCTATCGGATGGTCGCCCATAACGGCGAGATCAACACGCTGCGCGGCAATGTGAACTGGATGGCGGCGCGGCAGGCGTCGGTGGACACCGAATTGTTCGGCGCCGACATCTCCAAGCTGTGGCCGATTTCCTATGAGGGGCAGTCGGACACCGCCTGCTTCGACAATGCGCTCGAATTCCTGACCCAGGGCGGCTATTCGCTGCCCCACGCGGCCATGATGCTGGTGCCCGAGGCCTGGGCGGGCAATCCGCTCATGGATGAGGAGCGGCGCGCCTTCTATGAATATCACGCCGCCCTCATGGAGCCGTGGGACGGGCCGGCGGCCATCGTCGCCACCGACGGGCGCCAGATCATCGCCACCCTCGACCGCAACGGCCTGCGCCCCGCCCGCTACATGGTGACGAGCGACGACACCATCGTGCTCGCCTCGGAAATGGGCGTGCTCACCCTGCCGGAAGAAAAGATCGTCACCAAGTGGCGCCTCCAGCCCGGCAAGATGCTGCTGGTGGACCTGGTGGAAGGCCGGCTCGTGCCCGACGAGGAGATCAAGACCTCGCTCGCCCGCGCCCATCCCTACAAGGAATGGCTGAAGCGCACCCAATTGGTGCTGGAAGACCTGCGCAAGGTCGAGGCGCGCGAGGTGCGCACCGACGTGTCGCTGCTCGATCGCCAGCAGGCCTTCGGCTACACCCAGGAAGACCTGAAGCTGCTCATGGCCCCCATGGCCGTGACCGGCCAGGAAGCGGTCGGCTCCATGGGCACGGATACGCCCATCTCGGTGCTCTCCAACAAGTCGAAGCTGCTCTATTCCTACTTCCAGCAGAATTTCGCGCAGGTGACCAACCCGCCCATCGACCCGATCCGCGAGGAACTGGTCATGAGCCTCGTTTCGTTCATCGGCCCGCGGCCGAACATCTTCGATCTCGAAGGCAATGCCCGCCGCAAGCGCCTGGAAGTGCGCCAGCCCATCCTCACCAACGAGGATCTGGAGAAGATCCGCTCCATCGGCTTCATGGAGGAGCGGTTCGACACCCGCACGCTCGACATCACCTATGCGACCGACAAGGGCGCGGCGGGCATGGAAGGCGCGCTGGAGCGCCTGTGCGAACGCGCCGAGGCGGCGGTCCACGGCGGCTATAACATCATCATCCTGTCCGACCGCATGACCGGGCCGGACCGCATCCCGATCCCGTCCTTGCTGGCGACGGCGGCGGTGCATCATCATCTCATCCGCACCGGCCTGCGCACCTCCGTGGGCCTGGTGGTGGAGACCGGCGAAGCGCGCGAAGTGCACCATTTCGCCTGCCTCGCGGGCTATGGCGCGGAGGCCATCAATCCCTATCTCGCCTTCGAGACCCTGCTGGGCATGAAGGAAGACATTCCCGAGGAAGTGGACGAGACCGAGATCGTCAAGCGCTTCATCAAGTCGGTGGACAAGGGCTTGCTGAAGGTGATGTCCAAGATGGGCATCTCCACCTATCAATCCTATTGCGGCGCGCAGATCTTCGATGCGGTCGGCCTCTCATCCGAGCTGGTGGCGAAGTATTTCTTCGGCACCGCCACCACCATCGAGGGCGTGGGCCTCTCCGGCATCGCGGAAGAGACCGTGCGCCGGCACAAGCTCGCCTTCTCGGACGCGCCGGTCTACCGGCTCGCGCTCGACGTGGGCGGGGAATATGCCTATCGCATCCGCGGCGAGGAGCATGCCTGGTCGCCGGACAGCGTCGCGACCCTCCAGCATGCCGTGCGCGGCAATGCGCAGGACCATTATCGCGCCTTCGCCAAGATGATGAACGCACCGGCGGACGGCCAGCCGCTCACCATCCGCTCGCTGTTCCGCCTGCGCGATGCGGGCGAGATCGGCAATGCGCCGGTGGATCTGGCCGAGGTCGAGCCGGCGGCCGAAATCGTCAAGCGCTTTTCCACTGGCGCCATGTCGTTCGGCTCCATCTCGCGCGAGGCGCATACCACGCTCGCCATCGCCATGAACCGGATCGGCGGCAAGTCGAACACCGGCGAGGGCGGCGAGGAGGCGGAGCGCTACAAGACCCTGCCCAACGGCGATTCCATGCGCTCGGCCATCAAGCAGGTGGCCTCGGGCCGGTTCGGCGTGACCACGGAATATCTGGTCAATTCCGACGTCATGCAGATCAAGGTCGCGCAGGGCGCCAAGCCCGGCGAAGGCGGCCAATTGCCCGGCCACAAGGTGGATGCGGTGATCGCCAAGGTGCGCCATTCCACCCCCGGCGTCGGCCTCATCTCGCCCCCGCCGCACCACGATATCTATTCCATCGAGGATCTGGCGCAGCTCATCTATGACCTGAAGAACGTCAATCCGGCGGCGGACGTCTCGGTGAAGCTGGTGTCGGAAGTGGGCGTGGGCACGGTCGCGGCGGGCGTCGCCAAGGCGCGCGCCGACCACATCACCATTTCCGGCTTCGAGGGCGGCACGGGCGCGTCCCCGCTCACCGCCATCAAGCACGCCGGCTCGCCCTGGGAGATCGGCCTTGCCGAGACCCAGCAGACGCTGGTGGCGAACCGCCTGCGCGGCCGCATCGTGCTGCAGGTGGACGGCGGGCTGCGCACCGGCCGCGATGCCGTCATCGGCGCGCTGCTGGGCGCCGACGAGTTCGGCTTCTCCACCGCGCCCTTGATCGCGGCGGGCTGCATCATGATGCGCAAGTGCCATCTGAACACCTGCCCGGTGGGCGTGGCGACGCAGGATCCGGTGCTGCGCAAGCGCTTCAAGGGCACGCCCGAGCACGTGATCAATTATTTCTTCTTCATCGCGGAGGAGATGCGCGAGATCATGGCGCAGCTCGGCTTCCGCTCGGTGGAAGAGATGGTGGGCCGGGTGGACGCCCTGGACCGCCAGCCGGCCATCGACCATTGGAAGGCGAACGGGCTCGATTTCACCCGCATCTTCGCCCAGCCGAACATGCCGGCGGATGTCTCCATCCGCCACAACGAGCGCCAGCATCATCCGATCGAAAAAGTGCTCGACCGCACCTTGATCGCCAAGGCCATGCCCGCGCTGGAGCACGGCGAGAAGGTGGTGATCGACAGCCCGATCCGCAGCGTGGATCGCTCGGTGGGCGCCATGCTCTCGGGCGAGGTGGCCAAGCGCTACGGCGGCGCCGGCCTGCCGGACGACACCATCGAGGTGAACCTCTCCGGCACCGCGGGCCAGGCGTTCGGCGCCTTCCTCATGACCGGCGTGACGCTGAACCTCGTCGGCGAAGCGAACGATTATGTGGGCAAGGGCCTCTCGGGCGGCCGCATCGTGGTGCGCCCGCCGGCCAATTCCATCATCGTCGCGGAAGACTCCATCATCGTCGGCAATACGGTGATGTACGGCGCCACCGACGGGGAATGCTATTTCCGCGGCGTGGCCGGCGAGCGCTTCGCGGTGCGCAATTCGGGGGCAGTCGCCGTCGTTGAAGGCACCGGCGATCATGGCTGCGAATATATGACCGGCGGCATCGTTGTGGTGATTGGCGAGACCGGGCGCAATTTCGCGGCCGGCATGTCCGGCGGCGTCGCCTATGTGCTGGACGAGGACAAGAGCTTCGCCAAGCGCTGCAACCTCTCCATGGTGGATATCGAGCCGGTGGAAGAAGAGGAAGACCTTCTGGAACGCCTGCACCATCATGGCGGCGATCTGGAATTCAAGGGCCGCATCGACGTGCAGGGCGACATGTCCCGCCACGACGAGGAGCGCTTGCATCAGTTGATCGCCAAGCACCTGCACTATACCGGCTCGACCCGCGCCCAGACGATCCTGGACAATTGGGCCGATTACCGCAGCAAGTTCGTGAAAGTCATGCCGGTGGAATATCGCCGTGCCTTGCGCGAGATGGAAAAGCGGCGCGGTCTTCAGGCGGCGGAATAGGGATCTCCAGGTCCCTTTCCAAACGCCGTCATGGCCGGGCGAGACCCGGCCATCCACGGAGCTCTGCCAGACCGGCACCGACGAAGCGGCGTGGATCCCCGGATCAAGTCCGGGGATGACACGCCATCAATGACAGTCCGCACACGTCCAGAACGAGCCGCCGCGTCGTGCGACATCGCATGCCGCAAAAGCGGAGTCCTCAAGCTGGAACAATTCTTGTAATGGAGCTATCGGCGCCGGGCGCGCGACGCGGCTCCTGGAGGGGATCGAATGGGTAAGGTTACGGGGTTCCTGGAAATTGATCGGCGCGAGCAGAAGTATCAGCCCGCGTCCGACCGCATTCGCCATTTTCGCGAATTCACCTTGCCCCTGCCCGACCCCGAGGTGGCAAACCAGGCCGCCCGCTGCATGGATTGCGGCATTCCCTTCTGCCACGGTCCCACCGGCTGCCCGGTGCACAACCAGATCCCGGACTGGAACGACCTCGTCTATCAGGGCGATTGGGAGGAGGCGTCGCGCAACCTCCATTCCACCAATAATTTCCCCGAGTTCACCGGCCGCATCTGCCCCGCCCCGTGCGAGGAAGCCTGCACGCTGAACCTGGAAGACGTGCCGGTCACCATCAAGACGGTGGAACAGGCGATCGCCGACAAGGCGTGGAAGAACGGCTGGATCCGGCCCGAGCCGGCGCAGGCGAAGACCGGGCGCGCGGTGGCCGTGGTCGGCTCCGGCCCCGCCGGCCTTGCCGCCGCCCAGCAGCTCGCCCGCGCGGGCCACGACGTGCATGTGTTCGAGCGCGAGCCCAAGGCCGGCGGCCTGCTGCGCTACGGCATCCCCGACTTCAAGATGGAGAAGGTGCACATCGACCGCCGCGTCGCCCAGATGGAGGCGGAAGGCGTCACCTTCCATTATGGCGTCAATGTCGGCGTGACGAAGCCGGTTCAGGAATTGCTCGACAATTACGACGCCGTGCTGCTGGCCGGCGGTTCGGAAGCCCCGCGCGATCCGCGCCTGCCGGGCCAGGAATTCGAGGGCGTGCATTTCGCCATGCCCTATCTGGTGCAGCAGAATCGCCGCGTCGGCGGCGAGGACGTGGGCCGCGAACATCCCCTGCTGGCTTCCGGCCGCCATGTGGTGGTGGTGGGCGGCGGCGATACCGCCTCCGACTGCGTGGGCACGGCATTCCGCCAGGGCGCGCTTTCGGTGTCCCAGCTCGACATCCGCCAGGTGCCCCCCATGAAGGAGGACAAGCTGGCGGTGTGGCCCTATTGGCCCACCAAGTTCCGCACCTCCTCTTCCCAGGCGGAAGGGGCCGAGCGCGAGTTCGCCTGCGCGACGCTCGGCATCGAGGGCCGCAACGGCCGCGTCACCGGCGTGAAGTGCGTGCGCGTGGACGAGCGGCGCCAGCCCATCCCCGGCACGGAATTCGTGCTGCGCGCCGACCTCGTGTTCCTCGCCATCGGCTTCGCCGCCCCCCTGCACGAAGGCATGCTGGACCAGTCCGGCGTCACCTATGACAAGCGCGGCAATGTGGAAGCCGACGAGACCGCCTATCTCACCTCCGTGCCCAAGCTCTATGCGGCCGGCGACATGCGCCGCGGCCAGTCGCTGGTGGTGTGGGCGATCCGCGAAGGGCGCCAGGCCGCGCACGCCATCGACAAGGACCTGATGGGCGAAACCACCCTGCCGCGCTGAGCGGCAGACGGCGCGGCACAGGCGCGCCGGAAACGGCGCGTCGGCCGTTTGGGGTGGCCGCTGGGCCGCTCGCTCAGGGTGGGGCTCGGGTGGCGCGGCCCCGGGCGGATTTTTTCGGCGTGGATTCGTTCGGCGCGAACGTTCGCCCGAACTGGCGGATTATTCCGGCCTCAAGGCGCGGAAGAGCGGCCCTGAACCATTGTTCGTCCGCGCCAAGCCAATGTTTCACATGAAACATTTCCCCGACCGCCGGCGTGCGCCGCGCCCGCGCGTCGAAAATCCGGCGCCCCGCCCATCCCCGGACGGGGCGCTTTTGCTCACATCAGATAGGCCGCTGCCAGCAGGCCGATCACCACCACCGCCAGCAGCCCGAGCGTCACGAGGCCGAGCCGCTTCTCGATGAAGTCCCGCGCCGCCGGTCCGAAATAGCGCAGCAGCGCCGCCAGCAGGAAGAACCGCGCGCCGCGGGTGATTAGCGACAACACCATGAACCAGAACAGGTTATAATTGGCGAAGCCCGAGGTGATGGTGACGAGCTTGTAGGGGATGGGCGTGATCCCCTTCAGCAGGATCACCCAATG
>NCEH01000119.1 GCA_002304505.1 Rhizobiales bacterium 32-66-11
GCGCGCGACCATTTCGTTGGGCGGACGCCAACGAGGCCATTCGCGCTTGTATGCGATGTGCCCCTGACCGGCCCAGGCGAACCCATCACGTCCGACGCCCACGCCATACCGGGTCGCCCGACCGTTCGATCTGACATGATACAGATAACGGTTTGGTGTATCGACGACGACCGTCCCTACCTTTTCGCCGGTCGGATAGTCGACTTCGGTTCGCCACCATTTCTGGTCGACCTTGGAGACATCGACTTCGGGGATCGGAAATTGCTCGTTCGGCAGCGCCGCGTACATGAGCGGGACCACAGGTTCCGGCTCGATCTCAGCGACAGGCGTCATCGTCGGAACGGTTTGGCCGGTCGAAACGCAGCCGGCCAAAATAAAGGCGCTGGCACCGAGCATGAACGCGCGTCGGCCCATCGGGCCGATAAACATGGTGTTCGTCAATTGTCTCTCAACCTTCTGAATTCGTTCAGTTCAGAAGGCCGAAACTCCAGCCCCACCTTAAGCCTGCCTTAAGGCCGGCGCTTCCCGTTGCCATCGACAACGGAGAACCCTGCATGCCTCATACGAAATGGACATACTTTGCGGTCCGCGACCGCGCTTCTAAACCAGCGAGCCGCCAGAAGGTCTCACGACAGCTTGAGGGCGCTGCAACGCGGCGGCAGATCCTCGTCGGCGCGCTCTCGATGGCGGCAGCCTGCGCTCTGTCTGCCGACGCGACCGCCGCACCTTCGCTCGTCACGAACCTGCGCGAGTATCACGAGACCCTGGCGCGGCTGTCGCCGCACTACCAGGCGGCACTTGTCGACATCGGAGCGGAATGGTGCGCCGTCTGCAAGACGATCGATCAGAAAATCCTGCCCGATCCCGGTGTCCAGCACGCGATGCAACGGATCGCGCTGATCAAGGTCGACGTCACCCGGATGGATCAGACGAGCCGCGAGCTCCTCAGATACCTGCGCGCCGACGGGCCGCCGACGCTCTTCGTGGTCCAGACCGAGAGTGGGCGCGAATACAGCGGCACCCGGTCGGTCGGGTCCGTGACCGCGCGCGATCTCATTCGACGCCTGCGCCCCTTCGCTTAGGTGCTGAAGCGTCCCCGTTCTCATTGATTGAAATCAAAGCGGGATGGAGGAAAGTTAGGATATTTACATAATTAAAGAAAGTCATGGAACGTGTCGTGAAACTGTTGCTCAAACTCGCATTTGCCGGCGTATGCGGGCTTGGTCTGTCCTACGCCATCGCCATCTCGACGCCGTATTGGTTCAAGCCGAAGACCGAAGCGTCCGTCGATAGTACGGATGCGACCCTGATCCGGCAGGGCGAATATCTCGCCCATGCCGGCGATTGCATCGCCTGCCACACCGCCCCCGGCGGCAAGCCCTTCGCTGGAGGGCTCGGCATGCAGACACCGATGGGCACGATCTATTCCACGAATATCACCCCGGAAAAGGACACGGGGATCGGCGGCTACAGCTATGGAGATTTCGAGCGGGCCGTGCGCAAGGGTGTCCGACCGGACGGCACGCATCTCTACCCGGCCATGCCCTATGTCTCCTATGCCGTCGTCCGCGACGACGACATCAAGGCACTCTACGCCTACTTCATGTCGAGCGTCCCGGCCGTTCGGCAGGACAACCAGCCAACGACCATGCCGTGGCCGCTCAGCATGCGCTGGCCGCTCGCTTACTGGCAGCTCGCTTTCGCCCAGCCCCGCCACTTCACCACCACGGTCACGGATGCGCAGCTTGAGCGTGGGGCCTATCTGGTCGAGGGGCTCGCCCATTGCGGCGCCTGTCATACGCCGCGCGGCATCGCGTTTCAGGAGACGGCGCTTGCCGACGGCGCCAACAGCCGCTTCCTGTCGGGCTCGGTTCTTGAGGGTTGGTACGCGAAGAACCTGCGCGGCGAGGACACCGGCCTCTCGACATGGACGACCGCCGAAATCGTCGACTTCCTGAAGACCGGACGCAACGACAAGACCGCCGCCTTCGGCTCAATGTCGGATGTCGTCGAGCATTCGACCCAGCATCTGTCGAACGAAGACCTCACGGCGATCGCGACCTATCTGAAATCCCTGAAAGCTCGCGACGGCCGCAGTCCGACATGGCAGCCGAAAGAGGATATCACCACCGCGGCGCTCAAGGCCGGCGACTACAGCGCACCGGGCGCCACCTCCTATGTCGAGCACTGCGCGATCTGTCACCGTATGGACGGCAAGGGGGCGCCACGCATCTATCCGGCGCTCGCCGGAAATTCGATGGTGTTCGCCGACGATCCGAGCTCGCTCATTCAGGTGACGCTCGCCGGAGGGCGGATGCCGAAGACCCCGCACGACACAATGGCCTTCACCATGCCGGGCTTCGCCAGCCTCACCAACCGCGAGGTCGCCGACGTCCTGAACTTTATCCGCAACGGCTGGGGCAATCACGGCAGCGAGATCAGTGAAGCCGACATCTCGCGTATGCGCCACGAGATTGAGCGCAAACCGAAACACTACGTGCCGGGAGAACAAAAATGAACAAGCGCTCCCTTACACTGACCGGAGCTGCCATCGTGGCGGTCGCTGCGACAGCAGGAGCATTCGCGTTCCTGCACGAGCCGACACTTGACGCGCCGGCCGTGGACGCGATCGCAGTGCTGGATGCCAACGGCAAGAGGATCGGCGACTATCGAATTCCGGCGGACAATACCATTGCGGCGGAACCGAACGCCGATGCCATTCGGCTTGGACAGCGGCTCCTCAACGAGACCGCGCGCCTGCTGCCTGCGAATGTCGGCAATGGTCTCAACTGCAATTCGTGCCACATGGCTCAGGGAAAGCTGTCCGACGCCAATCCCTACATCAACACGACCAACAGCTATCCGTCCTTCAATCCGCGCGCCAACCGCGAGGTCGATCTGACCATGCGCATCAACGGCTGCTTCCAGCGCTCGATGAACGGCAAGCCGCTCGGCACAGACAGCACCGAGATGCATGCGATGCTCGCCTATATGGACTGGCTGCGCCAGGGGGTGGCGAAAGGCGACAAGACAGCCGTGCGCAACGCCGGGCCGATCGACGAGAGCCTGGTGCCCGATCCCGAGAGGGGGAGGACGATCTACGCCGCCCAGTGCGCCTCCTGCCATGGGGCCCACGGCCAGGGCATGAAGGATCAGGCCGGAGATTACATCTTCCCGCCGCTCTGGGGTGATGAATCGTTAAACATTGGCGCAGGCCTTGCCCGGACCTACAAGGCGGCGCAGTTCGTCAAATACGCCATGCCGCCGGCCATGCATCTGGAGGCGCCGCTCGGAGCCGGCGGGGTGCTGTCGGATCAGGATGCCGTCGACGTCGCGGAATTCTTCACCCACATGCCGCGGCCCGATTTCGCCGGCAAGGTGAACGACTGGAAGGGCGTCAAGAAGCCCAAGGACGCCCGGTACTAAACGTGACTTTTTTGTGGCTGGATCGCTTCTCTTAAGCTTGCCTTAAGGTTGGTTTCCGAGCGCTGAACTCCGTGTGCCTGCCGCAAGAGCCAGGACGCGAGCGGGAGGGATAGCGCATGGTGACGATGGGACTATTGCTGGCGTTGAGCTTCGCCGTATCGTTGCTCGCGCTCGCCTTCCTGATCTGGGCGATCAGCAACCGGCAGCTCAAGCTCGATCAGGACGACGCCAAAGTCATTTTCGCGGCCGGCGATGAAGGCCACCTCGACAGTCCCGATGCCGAACACTCGCCTGCCAGACGCCATTACTTCGACGCGGCTACCTCCGGGATCGATCGAATTTCCAAGAAGCCCGTCACCGTGCTTCTGGTCGCGGCGACCGTCTGGCTGATCGTCGGCTCGACCTTCGGCTTGATCGCCTCGCTGAAGCTGCACTGGCACGACTGGCTTTCGGCCTATGCGCCGCTCACCTTCGGCCGCGTCCGCACTCTGCACCTCAACCTCGTCATATACGGCTGGCTCTCGCAGATGGGCGTGGCCTCGATGATCTGGATCCTGCCGCGCATCTTCCACACGCCGTTGCGTGCCCCGCGGCTGCCGATCATCGGCGCGATCCTCTGGAACATCGCCGTCTGTCTTGGAGCCATTGCCATCGCCAACGGCTGGACCGATGGCGAGGAATGGCTGGAAATCCCCTGGCAGCTCGACATGCTGCTGGCGCTCGCCGGTGTGTTTTTTGTCATCCCTCTGGTCAAAACGACGATCGCCCGGCAGGTGCACCACATCTATGTGTCCGGCTGGTATTTCCTCGCCGGCATCCTGTGGTTCCCCTGTCTCTTCGTCATCGCCAACATCCCCTACATCCATTCCGGCGTCGAAGAGGCGACCGTCAACTGGTGGTTCGCCCATAATGTGCTGGGGCTCTGGCTGACGCCGCTCGGGGTCGGCACGGCCTATTATTTCATCCCGAAGATCATCGGCAAGCCGATCTACTCCTATTCCGTCTCATTGCTTGGGTTCTGGGGCCTCGCGCTCTTTTACAGCCAGGTGGGCATCCATCATCTGATCGGCGGGCCGGTGCCCACCTGGGTTGTGACCCTGTCGATCGTCCATTCGGTGATGATGTTCATCCCGGTAATCGCGGTCGCCATCAATCAGCACGTCACCGTCGCGCGCAATCTCTGGGCGCTGAAGGAATCGCTGCCGCTGCGCTTCATCTCCTTCGGCGCGGTCATGTACACGCTCGCCTCGTTCCAGGGCTCGACCGAGGCGCTGCGCTCGATCAACACCGTCACCCATTTCACCCACTATACGGTCGGCCACGCCCATCTCGGTGCCTATGCCTTCGTGACACTCGTCATGTTCGGCGCCGCCTATCACATGCTGCCGCGCATGACCGGACGGGCCTTTCCCTGGCCGGCGCTTATCAACGCGCATTTCTGGCTGATCGTCGTCGGCTTCGCGATCTACTTCTTCGGGCTTTCGATCGGAGGCGTGCTTCAGGGCCTAGCCATGCTCGACGCGACCCGCCCGTTCTCCGACAGCGTGACGGTCACGATTCCCTATCTCGAAGCTCGCAGCGTCGGCGGCGGCCTGATGACGCTCGGCCACATCGTCTTCGCAATCAACGTCGCCGCTATCCTTCTTCCGCGCCGGGCAATGGCCGCCGCAAAGGTGGTGCCCGCAGAATGAACCGCTATCTCCCTCTTTCCATTCTGGCCCTCGGCATTCTCGCTTTCGCGACCCTCATGCTCGTCATCGCGCCCGGCATCCAGATCAGCCGGCACGACATCCCGCCGGAGCTCAAGCCTTATACCGAGCAACAATTGCGCGGGCGCGAGGTCTATGTCTCGCTCGGCTGTGTCTACTGTCACAGCCAGCAGCCGCGCTCGCCCGACCAGGCGCCTGACGGCGTGCGTGGCTGGGGCCGGCCGGCGATTGCCGCCGACTACACCTACGACCGTCCGCACCAGCTCGGCACGATGCGCACCGGACCGGACCTCCTCAATGTCGGCGCGCGCCTTCCCTCGCGTGACTGGCATCTGACCCATCTCTACCAGCCGCGCGCCATCTTCGACTGGAGCATCATGCCGGCCTATCCCTTCCTGTTCGAAGAAAAGGGGGCGGCTGCGCCCGGCGATGTCGTCGTCGCCCTTCCATCGGAATACGCGCCGAAATCCGGCGTCGTGATCGCCAGGCAGGAAGCGCTCGACCTGACGGCCTACCTGCAATCGCTCGACCGGACCTATCCCGCGCCCGCCAACGCGCTGCGCGACGACGGCTACAACCGTCCGGAGGGCGCGCGATGACGGCAGACAAATCTCCCCGCAAGGACTCTGCCGGACGGCCCGACGAGAACTTCGAGCCCTACGAGCTTCATGGCAAGATGCCATGGCCGCTGATCGCTATCGCCGTCGGCCTCGGCATCTGGGGCGCGGCGACGCTGTTCGACACGCGCGAGGATGTCGCGGCAGCGCGCGATGAGCGCATCGCGGAAAGCCGTGTGGCGACGGGCGCCGGTACGGAGCCAGGCTCCGCGCTCTTCGTCGCCCGCTGCTCGACATGCCACCAGCCTGACGGCATGGGCGTGCGCGGCGCTATTCCCCCGCTCGCCGGCTCCGCCTTCGTCGCGCAAGGCCCCGAGCTCGTCTCGACGATCCTGTTGCGCGGCATCGATGGGCCGATCCGCGTCGGCGATCACAATTTCAACGGCCACATGCCGAGCTTCGCCAGCGTGTTGACCGATGTCGAGCTCGGCGAACTCGCGACCTATGTGGCGCACCGCTTCGGCAAGTCGTCCGAAACGATCGAAGCGGCAGCCGTCGCGAAGCTGCGCGGCGAGCTCGCGGACGAGGGCAGCTTCAAAGGCGGGACGGAGATCGCGTCCTCAACCGCACTCGAACTCGGCAGTCAGCCCCCCTTCGTGGAGCAGACTGCCGTCTCCCTCAGCCCGGACGTCTCCGCGATGATCTTTACCGGGCGCGGCGAGCAATGGGCCTGCGCGAGCTGTCACGGCGATCTAGGCCAGGGCAAGGAAAACGTCCCGCGTCTGGCGGGCCTTCCCGCCGATTACATCGTCAAGCAGATCGACGATTTCCATAGCGGGCGTCGCCAGAACGAATCCATGAAGATCGTGGTGGCGTCGCTGACCGACGAGGAGAAGCGCCAGCTCGGCGAATACTATGCCGGCCTGCGCGTACCTTCTAACGCCAAACCGGAACTCGGCGGCAATCTCGCGCGCGGCGAGGCGCTGGCGTTGCACGGCGACTGGAGCCGCAACGTGCCTGCCTGCTTCTCCTGCCACGGACCCTCGGGCTTCGGCGTCTCGCCGGAGTTTCCCGCACTCGCCGCCCAGCACGCCTCCTACACGGCAAGCCAACTCGCCGCTTGGGTCGGTGGACAGCGCAACAATTCCTCGCTCGACCTGATGGGACGAATTTCCCGCGCGCTCTCCGACGCCGATCGCAGGGCGGTCGCAGACTATCTCGCCTCGCTTCCCCCCGTGCCGGCAGGAGAAGACGCCAAGATTGCAAAGATCGGAGAACGGCCATGACGGAGCCTGTGCAAAGCGTAAGCGCAAAACCCGCCGATCCCCAGAAGGGACGCATCGCGCGAATGTGGATCCATGCGGCCGGAGCGGGCCTGATCGTCGCCGCGCTCGGCGCACTCGCCTATGAGAGTGGTTTCATTCCGGGTCGACAGACTGCGCAGGACACCGCTGGCCATGCGACCGCCGGCTTCTTCCAGCCACCGACCGACGACCAGATTCCGAACGACCAATTCGGTGCTGCTGTCCGGCGCGGGCAGGCGATCTTCATGAACACCTCGACCAACGCCTCGCAGTATGTCGGCAATGGCCTGTCCTGTTCGAACTGCCATCTCGGCGCCGGCCGCCAGCCCTTCTCGGCGCCTATGTGGGCTGCCTGGGTCCAGTACCCGAAATACCGGTCGAAGAACAAGCAGATCAACACCATGGAAGACCGTGTCCAGGGCTGCTTCACTTTCTCGATGAATGCCCAGCACTCGGTCAACGGCGGCCCGCCGCCGCATGGCGACGACATCTATCGCGATCTCGAAAGCTATTTCTTCTGGCTGGCGACCAACGCGCCGACGAACAAGGAGCTGGAGGGTGTCGGCTTCGGCAAGGTTGCCAAGACGGAGCTCGGCTACTCCCCCGAACGCGGCGCGCAGGTGTTCGCGGCCAATTGCGCCGTGTGCCATGGCGGTGACGGACAGGGCCAGAAGGACATCAACGGGCGCTATGTCTTCCCGCCGCTCTGGGGCGCCAGTTCCTATAATTGGGGCGCCGGCATGGCGCGCATCGACACCGCGGCCGCTTTCATCAAGCACAACATGCCGTTGTCGCAGCCCGGCCGACTGACCGATCAGGACGCCTGGGACGTCGCTGCCTACATCAACAGCTTCGAGCGCCCGAAGGATGCGAGACAGAAAGGCAAGACGATCGAGGAAACACGCAAGCAGTACCACGACGGCGATCAGATCTACTACGGTCAGACCGTCAACGGGGTGCTGCTCGGGGTGGGCACGCCGGATCCGGAACGTCCGGTCGGCGCCGTGGACTGAGTGCCGTGCGCCGCCTGTTCGGCGTCAGTGGCATGGCTTGCGGCGGCTGCGCGCGCGGGCTGGAACGGCAGATCGGCCGGCTGGAAGGGGTCAGCGCCGTCGGGGTGCATCACCTGACCGCGTCAATGCTGGTCGATTGGAACGCGGAGCGGCTCTCCGTTGACGACATTGCCGCCGCTGTCTCACGCGCCGGTTACAGGCTGATCGACCGCCACCGGCCCGAGGAGCTCTCGGCGATCCTCACAGCCGATATAAGCCGCCTCTCGCTGCGCCTTGCCGTCGCCGTCATGTCGGGGATGTGGTCGATGGCTCTTGCCGTCGTGCTCTACGTCTCCGTTCTCGATCCGGACGTCGCGTGGTGGATCGCGCTCGGGTCCGGTCTGCTGGCCCTGCCGGTTGTCGCTTGGGCGGGAGCCGACATCTTCTGGATGGCTGTGCGATCGATCCGCCTGCGCGCGCCCGGCATGGACCTGCTGATCGCGCTGGGCGCCGGCGGCGCCTTCCTCCTTTCCATCGCCTCGCTCGTCTCCGGCTCCTCCCATGTCTGGTTCGACACAGCGACGATGCTGATCACGCTTCTTCTGGTCGGGCGACTGCTCGACTCCACCACCCGTCGCGGCGCCCTCGATGCGCTGAAGGCGCTCGAGGACGCGGCCGCTGAAACCGCCGTCAGGCGTACGGCGTCGGGAGACGAGGTGGTCCTGTGCGCGCAGGTCGGAATCGGTGATCTCGTCGTCATCGACGCCGGAATGACTGTTGGCGTCGATGGAACCGTGCGGGAGGGCGCGACGCTGGTCGACCGCGCCGTGTTGACGGGCGAGAGCCGGGCGATTCCCGTCGAGGTCGGGCAGCGCGTCGAGGCCGGCTCCGTCAATCTCCAGCGGCGCATTGTCGTCGCGACCGACCGTGCGTTCGGCGACCGCGATCTCGACCGGATGGGCGGAGCGATCGCGATCGAGCTTGCCCGGCGCGGCGCGGCTGCCTCACGCGCCGATCGTCTCGCCGCCGCGCTGAGCTGGGCAATTCCTGCGCTCGCGCTGTTGACCGCGCTCCTGACACCGCTGTTTAGCGTCACCCCGCAGGATGCCGTCCTCAGAGCCTTGACCGTGCTGGCGGCGGCCTGCCCATGTGCGTTGTCGATCGCCGCTCCGCTCGCTCAGGCGCGCGCGGCCAGCATCGCCGCGGCCTCTGGCCTACGTTTGCGTAATCCCACCGCCTTCGAGGCGCTCGCCCGTCCGAAGACTGCCATCTTCGACAAGACCGGCACCTTGACCCATGGACGCCCCATCGTGGTCGACGTTGCTCCGGCGTCCGGCTGGTCCGAAGCCGAAGTTCTGCAAATCGCCGCGCGAGCGGAAACCGGAATCGACCACCCGCTGGCGCGCGCGGTCGTCGATCGGCACGGCCGGGAAGAAGGGGCGGGCGGGACGCGTCTGGAGCGGGGCGCCGAGGCGCAGGATCACGCCGGACACCGCATCGCTGTTCACGGAATTGAGCGCGACGACGGACTGACCTCGCTGGCCGTAACCCTGGACAGTATCCGCATCGCGACGCTCGCCCTGGCCGATGCCCCGACCAGTGACGCGCGGGAGACGCTTGCCCGGCTTCGAGCGCTCGGCGTTGAGACATGGATCGCCTCGGGAGATGCCGTCGGGCCGACTCTGCGGATCGCCGACGCGCTCGGCGTTCCGCACGACAAGGTGCGTCACGGCTGCACGCCGGCCGGGAAGGCCGAACTCGTGAAGGCCTTGGCCTCGCCGGTCCTGTTCCTCGGCGACGGTGTGAACGATGCCCCGGCACTCGCCGCCGCCGATTGCGGGATATCGGTCGCGGGGGCCCACAGTGCCGCAGCCCAGACCGCCGACGTGGTGATTGTCAGAGGTGGCATTGGCCGGCTTTTGACCGGGATGAACCTTGCGCGCAGCACCGCATCCGTCACACGACAGAATCTCGGCCTCGCCCTGGTCTACAACCTCGCCGCCATTCCTTTCGCAATCTTCGGCGTCTTGTCTCCATCGCTGGCTGCACTCGCTATGCTCGCGAGCTCCTTGTCGGTCGGTCTCAACAGCCTCCGACTGACCCTGCCGCCCGCTACGGCGCCCTCATCGGCAGCCGAGGGACCGCCCGCGAAGCTCTCGGACGCACCAGCAAGCTAGCGGCGTCATCATATCGCGATCACGCGGCCAGGACTTGTCACCTTAGCGGGCGGGTGGCGGAAATAGGCCTCCAGGGCCTCGATCGCCGTGACGGACATCTGGCCCCGATCACGCCCAAAACGGCCGGGCACTCCCTGGGCGGTGACGAAGGCAACGTCATAGGATGCATCGAGGTCGAGCTTTTGGTCCCCGACGAAAATCTCCGCTATGCGGGTTCCGGATGGATTTTCGATCTTTGCCAGGATCGTCAGGCCGCAGAAGCGCTTCACGTAACCGCTCATCTGGCCGAAGGGGTCTGGCGAGAACGTCCGTTCCAGATTCTCCTCCATCATCATGCGAATTTCCTCTCCTTTGAGGATCACCGTCGAGATCGGAGGATTGACCGGTATCATGTTCCACAGATCGCTCAGCCTGACAGGGCCAGGCACGACCGGAGCGCCGTAACGCCAGCCATTCGAGAAGGCGATTTCCCGGCCCGAGGCGTTGCAGAGCGCCGCCAGGAGGACGTCGTCCATCGAGCAGTCAAGGATCGTGTTGCGATGCAGGGCGGCATCCACGCGGCCCACTTCGGTCGCCAGATGGTCACGCATCGGTGAAACCACCGCCTCGACGAGATCGGACATCATGGGATCTGGGTCAATCGTCTCATCCAAGGCGACGAGCTCATGCCGTTCGACCCGGACCGTCCCGCGCTCGACGCCGAGGTCCAGACGGCCGACGAAGGCGCCATGACAACCAGACTGGATGATAGTTGCTCCATTGACGACGATCGGCTTCTCAAGGCGGTCATGGGTATGGCCGCTCAGGATGACGTCTATCTCATTCACGAGCCCGGCGAGCTTGATATC
>NCEH01000120.1 GCA_002304505.1 Rhizobiales bacterium 32-66-11
GTCTGCTGGGCTATGATGGCAGTCGCGGCGTCGTGCGGATGGACCGGCGGATGAGCCGCTTCGGCCCGGTCATGCCCGAAATCGTGCTGGCCTCGATGCTGGTCTTCTGGGCCGTCGTCTTGGTCATCACCGAAGGGGCGATCAAGCTGCATGACGGCGGCGCCGGCGGTTTCGTGTCGGCCGATGGCGGCCGATGGGTGATCCGCACATTGCTCTGGAACACCCAGGCCAACTGGTTCGCGTTCATGGCGCTGCTGATGGCCGTTCCCTATATCGCTACCATCTATGTCTCCGTACGCGAGCCTCTGGCAGAATTGCCGCCGGACTCCTATACGAACAAATGGTAGGCGCTGAGCCGGGAGTTACGACATGGAAATCAAGGGCGAGTACAGGATTGCGGCGTCGCGGGAGAAGGTCTTCGCGGCGCTGAACGACCAGGCCATTCTGCAGGCCTGCATTCCGGGCTGCGAGTCGCTGGAGATGCTTTCCCCCACCGAGATGACGGCCAAGGTGCGCCTGCGCATCGGGCCGGTGAGTGCGGCTTTCTCGGGCAAGGTCACGCTCTCGGACATCGATCCGCCGAACGGATACCGGATCTCCGGCGAAGGGCAGGGCGGCGTCGCGGGCTTCGCCAAGGGCGGCGCGGTAGTTGCCCTCACGGAAGACGGCAGCGACACGATCCTGAAATACGAGGTCGATGCCCAGGTCGGTGGCAAGATCGCCCAGGTCGGCGCACGCCTGATCACCGGCACGGCCAGCGCGAAGGCCTGGCGCCATGTGCTCGCCGGCGATGTGTTCGTCTACCATGCGGGCAGCGTGAGCTTCGGCGGCAGTGCGCCTGCGCGCAAGCGCGATTCGGCCGGGCTCTTGCTCGCGCGCCATCCCGAATATGAAACCATGGTCGCCCGCTGGGTGCGCGAGGACCCAGCCTTCGCGCTGCGCCTGGCGATCGAAGCGACCTTGATTCGCGCCTCCGGTGTGCCGGTAATCCTGCATATCCTGCATCCCTGGGGCGGGGGCACGGAAAAGCAGGTGGTGGACCTGATGGCGCATACGGCGGCGCGCGCCATTTCCCTGACGCTGATCATCGCCGCGCCGGTCGAGGGCAGGAGCGATCTCGGGCTGGCCTTGTTCATTCCCGACGCCAACGGCGGGCGGCGGGTCGACATGCGGGTGGCCGAGCTCGGCGATGTGGCCGCGCTGCTGCGGTCGTTCGGCCTGCGGCGCATCCATGTGCATCACGCGCTGACCGCCATGGAACAGCTCGCGCCCTTCCTGGCCCTCATGAACCTGCCCTATGACCTGTCGATCCACGATTATGCGTTGATCTGCCCGCGCATCAACCTGGCGCAGGCGGGCGCCTATTGCGGCGAACCCGACGTGCCGGGATGCCTCGCCTGCCTTGCGGCGGAGCCCACGCCGTTCTCGCGCCACATCGCCCGGTGGCGGGAGCAAGGCATTGGCTTGATCGAGCATGCCGACCGGGTGATCTGCCCTTCGCGCGACGTGGCGGACCGCATCCGCCGCTACGCGCCTGCGGCCCATCTGCTGGTGGTGCCGCACGAGCCCGACCTGTATCACCGGCCGCAGCCGGCCCGGATGCCGCCGATCGCGGCGGACATTCCCCTGCGCGTCGCCGTCCTCGGCATTCTCGCCGAGCACAAGGGCGGGGCCTTCCTGCTAGATTGCATCGAATATAGCCGGGCCATCAAGGCGCCGCTGGACTGGCAAGTGATCGGGGAGTTTCCCGCCAAGCTCGATGCGCGGGCCGCTGGCCTGGCCGGGCATCTCTCGAAAACCGGGCGCTATAAGCTGGAGGATCTGCCCGGCCTGATCGCCGCGGGCGACCCGCATCTGATCTTTTTCCCGCAGCATTGGCCGGAAACCTACAGCTTTACCCTGAGCGAGGCGTTCGCCGCGCGGCGCGCCGTTCTGGTACCGCCCCTCGGCGCCTTTCCCGAACGGATCGCGGGGAGCGTGGGCGCGTTCGAATATTCTCTGTCGGAGACGCCGCAGCAAGTGGTCGACCGTCTTGTGACGCTGCGCCTGCGCTTGCTGGATCCGGCCAGCGCCGCTGAAACAACGCCCCTCGCGCCGCATCTGACGGCGTGGGTGGGGGAGAAGGAGGATTTTTACCGCTCGGCCTATATCTGAGCCCATCCGGGCCGGAACGGCCGTGTCCGGTCCGCGCACAACGCGAGGGGCCGTACCACGCGATGTAAAGGTTCGAGGCGGGATCAGCTGTCCCGCCTTGATCCGAAGAACGCAACCGCCGCCGAATCAGGCGGCAAGGTCAGGCGGCAAGCCGGTCGGCGGTTTCGCGCAATTCGCTGATGGCGGCCTCGATCTCGGCGCGCTGGCGCTCGAGTTGGGTGAGCTGGGTGAGGCAGCGGTCGCGCGTGAGGGCGAGATCCTGCACGCTCTGCCCTTCATGGGCCGCCACGAGCGAACGGATTTCGGCGAGCGTGAAGCCGAGGCGCTTCCCTTTGAGAATCACCGAGAGACGGTCACGGTCGGTCGCGGAATAAAGCCGCGCAAGCCCTTCGCGACGCGGGCTCAGCAGGCCCTTGTCCTCATAGAAGCGCAGGGCGCGCAAGGTAACACCGAATTCGCGGGACAGATCGCCGATGGTGAAGACATTGGCGGCCCCGAAGGTCCGGTCGGGTTGCGCGATGTTCTCGCGAATTTCGAAACCGTTTGCGTCCATGCACACTCTCCTGAAGGTGGTCGCGATCGAGGACGGCAATCGCGCCATTCTACGACCAAGGCCCGCAAGGTGATTTGAGACCGAAGGGGCGCCCGGCGTGTTGCCGGAGGTGACCGGCGCCCTCGACCCATGTGTGAACATAGGGAAAGCCGGCTCACGCAGGGAGAAGGTTGCAGGCTCCCTTAGGGAAAGTAACCGTTACTTCGGGCACCAAATCCCTGCAGAATCGGGCTTTAACCCACCGTTTACCAAAACGCGTCAAAGATTCGGTACTTCTTGTCCCGGCGTTGCGCTTCGCTTCGCCCCATCCCAGCCGCAGGAGGCGGGCATGGACCGTTTGGAAACAGCCGCCCGAAAGTACCGCGTCGAACCGGTCCACGAGCCCGATCCGGTGGGAGAATTGCGTCGCCGGATCGAGGGCGCGCACGATCTGTTCGCCCCCTCGGCCATCGAGACCCTGCGCGCCGAGGTGGAACGGCTGCGCGAGGATCTGCGCGACACCGCGCCGCGCGCCGCGGTCCGGGACATCGGCCGCGCCCTGACCCATCTGCATGGCCAGATGAGCGAGGTGCAGGCCATCGAGCCGGCCCGACTCGCGGCCGATCTCAATGATATCAAGCTGTGCCTCGGCATCTTTTCCGATGGTGAGGGCCGCGATGGCCTTTCCGCCGCCATGGAGGGATTGAGCCGGAAAGTGGACCTGCTCAACAGCCGGGCGGTCGATCCGCAGGCCCTGGCGCGCTTGCAGGAGCAGATATCCGAATTGAAAGAGCTGGTGGCGCGCGCCCTGGAAGAGGGCGGCGCGCTCGCCGGACTCGGGGCCGCGTCCCGCGCGGAGCTCATGCGGGTCGGCGAGGATGTGGTCCAGCGCATCGCCGTGACGGGGGCCGCCATGGAGCGGTCCACCCGCGATCTGATCGCCCGCCTGGACGAAGCGCCCGCCACCGATTCGACCGGCGCGGCGATTCAGCACCAGCTCGCGGACCTGACCGCCCGCCTCACCGAGCTGTCGGAACAGGTGGGCGCCGTCGGCGGCGCCGCAACCCTGGCGGAGAAGGTCGCTTTGCTGCTGGAGCGCCTGGAGGAAAAGGGCGGGCCGCAGGCCGAGACCCTCCAGCCCCTCGCCGAAGCCCTGGAACGCCATGTCGGCGTGCTCGCCGAACGGGTTCAGATCAGCGCCGAGCATCAGGCGCGGCTCGATGGCATCGAAGCCAATCTGCACGGCCTGACGCAGGAGCTGGAACGCTTCCGCACCGCCTCCGCCGACGTCTCCGCCGAGGCGGTGCAGGCGGTGGCCATGCGCCTCTCGGCCCGCGACGACGCGCCGGCCGTGATCGGCCTGAAGCGCGGCCTTGCCGCGCTGGAGGCGCGGCAGCAGGACTTCGAGCGTCGCACCCGCGACTTCTTCGCCGCCGAGGCGGAATTGGGCCTGCGCGATCTGGCCGAGCAGGAAATGGTGCGCCCACCCTATCGCGCAGCGGAACCGGACCTGGAACCGGACCTGGAACCGGACCTGGACCGCGCCCCCGATCTGAACGCCGCCCCTGGATGGGGCCGTGCCCCGGATGTGGCGCCGCCGCGCTTCGACGGCGCGCGCCCGGTGTTCGACGGCGCCTTGGACGCGGCGGATTTCGCCGAGCTGAGGCCGCATCCTAATGCCGGCGACGAGATGCCGGACGCAGATTGGGCGCCTTTCCCTGAAGGCGGGCCGAGCAAAGCCGGGCCGCAGCTTGGTTCGACGCGCCGCCCGGTGGTGGGCAAGACGTCTCTGTTCGGCCGCCGCGAGGATCGTGCCATCCGGACCGCCCGCCGCGCCTCGCGCAAGCGCGCCGCGGCGAACCGCAAGGGTCCGGGCATTCCCGCCGCCGGGCGCGTGGCGATCGCCGCCGCCGCCCTCGGCATCGTGATCCTGGGCGCCGCGCAACTGTCCGGCCCCCTCTCCAGCTTCGGGCGGTCGATGGGGGAGACGGTCTCCGGCTCCTTCTCCCGGATCGCGCAGGACCTGGAAGCGCGCGCGACGGTTACCGCTCCAAGCACGACCGCGGCCGCGTCGGCCGCCGACGTCAAGACCCCTCCGCCGGTCAATGCCCCTCCGCTCGGCGATCTGCCGCCGCCGGTGGGCGCGCCCGCATTGCGTGCCGCCGCCCTCGGCGGAAATCCCGCCGCCGCCTATGAGGTGGGCATGCGCTATGTGGACGGCAAAGGCACGGACATGAACCCGGTGAATGGGGTGAAATGGCTGTCCTACGCAGTCTCGAAAGGCTCCGTGCCGGCCGCCTACCAGCTCGGCAGCCTCTATGAATATACCAATCGCGACGTCGAGCAGGCGCGCGCGCTCTATAGCTGGGCGGCAGCGCGCGGAAACCTGCGGGCCATGCACAATCTCGGCGTGCTGGCCTCCGAGGGCGTGGATGGAAAATCCGATTGGCCGGAAGCCATCCGCTGGTTCCGCATGGCGGCGGATCTCGGCCTGCGCGACAGCCAGCACAATCTCGGCGTGATCTATTCGCGCGGGCTCGGCGGCGCGCCGGACCTCGGCGAGGCCTGGAAATGGTTTGCCCTCGCCGCCAACCAGGGCGATTCGGAAAGCGCCCGCAAGCGCGACGATATCGTCGCCCGGGCGGATGCGGAAACCCTGAGGCGCGCGCAGGCCGCCGTGATCGCCTTCACCCCCGGCGTCGTGGACGAGGCGGCGAATACCACCGCCATCAAGCCTGAGTGGAGCCAGACGGCCCCGGACGAGGCGGCGCCGCGCACCGTCTCCGCCAAATCCAGCACCTAGAGCCGGATCCTCGGTGCATCCGTCTCCCTGCAAGGCCGGTAGCTGAAAGCCGGCGCCAGCTTCGCCGCGCGGATACAGGGCCAAGCCCATGCGCGACCATCCTGCCTGTCCCCACGGGAAGCCGGGCCGCTCGATCGGCCCCGCCGCCGCCGGGACGCGATCCCTCTCGCGGCGCGGGCGCGCCTCGCGCATGGTGCGCGTATGAAACAGCATGCGATTCGCATCCTCGGGCTCGATCCCGGCCTGCGCCGGACCGGCTGGGGGGTGATCGAGGCCGAAGGCTCGCGCCTCTCCTTCATCGCCTGCGGCACCATCCTGCCGCCCGAAAGCGCGGCGATGGCCGTGCGGCTGGCGACGCTCTACCGGGAATTATGCGCCGTCGTGGCCGCCCATGCGCCCGACGAGGCGGCGGTGGAAGAGACGTTCGTGAACATGAATCCCGCCTCCACCCTCAAGCTCGGGCAGGCGCGCGGCGTGGTGATGCTCGCCCCCGCCCAGGCCGGCGTGGACGTGGCCGAATATGCCGCACTCCTGGTGAAGAAGACCGTGGTCGGCGCCGGCCGGGCGGAAAAGGCGCAGATCCGCATGATGATCGGCGTCCTGCTGCCCAAGGCGACGCCGCAGACCGAAGACGCCGCCGATGCCCTGGCGGTGGCGATCACCCATGCCCATCATCGCGGCGCCGCTGCGCTGCGGCGCGCGGCGCTGTAGAATGGCGCAGGCCGGGGGGCGCGCAGGACGGCGACGCAGGGGGATGGCATGATCTGGGGGCAGCTGGCTTTGGTGGACGCGGCGCTGTTTGCCGGGGCCGCTTTCTATATCAACGTCGCCGAACAGCCGGCGCGGGCGCAGCTCGATCCGGCCGCGCAGCTGCGCCAGTGGAAGCCGGCCTATCGGCGCGGTTTCGCCATGCAGGCGAGCCTGGCGCTGCTCGGCTTTCTGCTCGGCGCCATCGCCTTTGCCGTGTCGGGCCAATGGCGCTGGATGGCGGGAGCGGTGCTGATGCTGGCCAACTGGCCCTTCACCCTCATCGCCATCATGCCCACCAACCGCCGGCTGCTGGCGACCGAGGAAGCTCGTGCCGGTGCGGAAAGCGCGCACCTGATCGCCTGCTGGGGGCAATTGCACATGGTGCGCACCGGCCTCGGAGCCGTGGCCACCTTCGTTTTTCTCTGGGCGTCGCTGAGCGGCACCGGCGTGTGAAGGCTTCATCATGATCGGCAAGCTCAAGGGCGTTATCGACAGCCTCGGCGAGGACCATGTGATCCTCGATGTCCATGGCGTCGGCTATCTCGTCCATGCCTCCACCCGCACGCTCCAGGGCCTGCCGCAGGCGGGGGAGGCGGCGGTCCTGTTCATCGAAACCTTCGTGCGCGAGGATATGATCCGCCTGTTCGGCTTCGCCAGCGAGAGCGAGCGCGAATGGTTCCGCCTGTTGCAGGCGGTGCAGGGCATCGGCACCAAGACCGCGCTCGCCGTCCTCTCCACCTTGCGTCCCGCCGAACTCGCGCAGGCCATCGCCTTGGGCGACAAGGCCACGGTGGCGCGGGCGCCCGGCGTCGGTCCGCGGGTGGCGACGCGCATCGTCACCGAGCTGAAGGACAAGACGCCGGCGCTCTCCGGCCTCGATCCCGCGCTGGCCCAGTTGGCCGGCGAGAGCGCGGGCGCGCGAGTGCCGGCGCCGGTGGCGGATGCCATCTCCGCCCTCACCAATCTCGGCTACGGCCCGCCCCAGGCGGCGGCGGCGATCGCCGCGGCGGCGCGCGGGGCGGGCGAGGGGGCGACGACCGAGACGTTGATTCGGCTGGGTTTGCGCGAGCTGGCGAAATGATCCCCGCCCCCCGCCGTGACCTGCTAGATTTCGCCCCTTCGCGATGGCACAAGGCCCCATGAACCCACGCCTCCTGACGCCGGAAAAGCGCGACGACGATACCGCCGACATGACGCTGCGGCCGCAGCGGCTCGCCGATTTCGTCGGCCAGGCGCAGGCGCGGGCGAACCTGGAAATCTTCATCAAGGCCGCGCGCGTCCGGCAGGAGGCGCTGGACCATGTGCTGTTCGTCGGCCCGCCGGGCCTGGGCAAGACCACGCTCGCCCAGATCATGGCGCGGGAAATGGGCGTCGGCTTCCGCTCCACCTCCGGCCCGGTGATCGCCAAGGCGGGGGATCTCGCCGCCATCCTCACCAATCTGGAAGAGCGTGACGTCCTGTTCATCGACGAGATTCACCGCCTGTCCCCGGCGGTGGAAGAAATCCTCTATCCCGCCATGGAGGATTATGAGCTGGACCTCGTCATCGGCGAGGGGCCGGCGGCGCGCTCGGTGAAGATCTCGCTGCCCAAATTCACCCTGGTGGGCGCGACCACGCGGTCCGGCCTGCTCACCACGCCGCTGCGCGACCGGTTCGGCATTCCGGTGCGGCTCGGCTTCTATACGGTCGAGGAACTGGAATTCATCGTCACGCGCGGCGCGCGGGTGTTCGGCATCGGCATTGCGGCGGACGGGGCGCGGGAGATCGCCATGCGGGCGCGCGGCACGCCCCGCATCGCCGGCCGCCTGCTGCGGCGGGTGCGCGATTTCGCCTTGGTGGCGGAGGTGGAGAAGATCGACCGCGCCATCGCCGACCGCGCCCTCTCCGCGCTGGAGGTGGACAGCGCGGGGCTCGACGCCATGGACCGGCGCTATCTCAACGTGATCGCCGAATTCTACGCCGGCGGCCCGGTGGGCGTGGATACGCTGGCGGCCGCGCTCTCCGAGCCGCGCGACGCCATCGAGGAGATCGTCGAGCCGTTCCTGGTGCAGAAGGGTTTCATCCAGCGCACGCCGCGCGGCCGCATGCTCACCTCCGGCGCCTACCGCCATCTCGGCCTGCCGGAGCCGCAGCGACCATCCTCCGCCTTGCCTCTGTTCGACGAGGAAGAGTAGGTCTGTCGCCGTCCCGCGCATGCGGCGGGGCGCAGGGCTGACGGGCGCAAACGGCGAGAGAGACGGCATGAAGAACGACATCAGCGGCGAACGCGCGACGGCACCGGGCGAATTGGAGACGCATCCCCATCTGTCGGGGCGCCTCATTCCCGGCGGCCACGCGCTGGCCCTGCGGGTCTATTATGAGGACACCGATTTCTCCGGCATCGTCTATCACGCCAATTATCTGAAATTCATGGAGCGCGGTCGCTCCGATTATATCCGCCTGCTGGGGGTCGCACAGGGCGAATTGTTCGCGGAGGCCGCGGCGGAGGCGCCGGGCTTTCACTTCGTCGTGCGCTCCATGCAGCTCGATTTTCTCAAACCCGCCCGCATCGACGATGTGCTGGAGGTGGTGACGCTGTCCAAGGAAGTGGCCGGCGCCTCCATCATGCTGGGGCAGAGCGTGCGGCGGAACGGCGAGCTGCTGGTCTCGGCCAATGTGCGCGTGGCCTTTGTCTCCCAAGGGCGCGCGCGCCGTATTCCCGATGCCCTGCGCAAGGCGACGCTGGCCGATGCGGAACGCGCGGCAAAGGACGGTGCAGCGCAGCGCTAACGCTTCCTTAAGCATGATCGTGTGTTCTCTGTCGCAGCGTCGCGCGATCTGCTGCGGCGCGGCGAAAATCCAGCGCGGTCAAAGTTTGGACAGAGTCCGCCGGTCAAAGAACCCGCACTCTTCAAAACGGAAGCCGCAGGCGCCCGCATTGCAACTCGCGCTGCATGCGTGCGAAGCCGAGGATATGAGATGATGTCTGGCGAGAACGCGCGGTGCGGCCGATGAAGCGGCTCCTCCTTGCGACGGCGGCGCTGCTGGCCCTGTCCTGCGCCACCGCTCTGGCCCAGGGCACGGGCAATGCCCCGCCCCTGGCCGCTCCCGTGGCGAGCGGCGCCCTCGATGCGCCGAGCGTGAACATATCGCTCATCAGCCTGTTCATGCAGGCCCATATCGTCGTCAAGCTGGTGATGCTCGGCCTCGTCGCGGCCTCCGTGTGGGTGTGGGCGATCATCATCGACAAGACATTGGCGTTCGGCCGCAACCGCCGGGCCATGGACACGTTCGAGCAGGCCTTCTGGTCCGGCCAGAGCCTGGAGGATCTCTATCGCTCGCTCGCCGGGCGGCCCAACCATGCCATGGCGGCGATCTTCGTCGCGGCCATGCGGGAGTGGAAGCGCACCTATGAGGGTGGCGCGCGCTCCTTTGCCGGTCTCAACCAGCGCATCGAGAAGGTGATGGACGTGACCATCGCCCGCGAGATGGAGCGGCTGGAAAACCGGCTGCTGGTGCTGGCGACGGTGGGTTCGGCCGGCCCCTTCATCGGCCTGTTCGGCACGGTGTGGGGCATCATGACCTCGTTCCAATCCATCGCGGCCTCGAAGAACACGAGCCTGGCAGTTGTGGCGCCGGGCATCGCGGAAGCCTTGTTCGCGACAGCGATGGGCCTCGTTGCGGCCATTCCCGCGACCATTTTCTACAACAAGTTCATTTCCCAGGCGGGCCGGCAGGCGCAGCGTCTCGAAGGCTTCGCCGACGAGTTCTCGGCGATCCTGTCGCGCCAGATCGACGAACGGGGCTGAGGCGCGCCATGGGCATGTCGGCAGGCGGCGCGGGGGGATGGCAGGGACGGCGCTCGCGCCGGCGCCGGGTCTCCGTCATGGCGGAAATCAACGTGACGCCCATGGTGGACGTCATGCTGGTGCTGCTGATCGTGTTCATGGTGGCGGCGCCGCTGATGACCGTGGGCGTGCCCGTGGACCTGCCGCAGACCCAGGCCAAGTCCGTGGACCAGGACAAGGACCCGCTGACCATTTCGGTGAACGACAAGGGCCAGATCTTCATCCAGGACACCGAGATCAAGATGGACGAGCTGGTGGCCAAGCTCCAGGCCATCGCCAAGAACGGATTTGACGAGCGCATCTTCGTGCGCGGCGACAAGAAGGTGGACTATGGCACCGTGATGCGCGTCATGGGCCGCCTTTCGGGTGCCGGATTCAAGCGGGTCGCGCTGGTGACCGAGGTCGAGCAAGGGGGCTGAGAAGGATCAGGATGCGCGTCGGCTTAACCGCATCATCCATAGCGCACGGGGCCGTCCTCGTGTTCGCCTTGGTGTCCTTCTCGGGCCCGAGACCCTTTGACGCGCCTCCCGAGACGGTGGCGGTGGACGTGATTTCCGCCTCCGACCTGTCGCAGCTCACCAAGGGCAATCAGAAGGGCAAGAAGGCCGAGCCGCCGAAAGTGGTGGCCGAAAAGGTCGATACGCCCAAGCCCGCCGACAATCCCGACCTCAAGGTCACCGACAAGGCCGAGGTGCAGCCGAGCGCCGCGGTGCCGCCGCCTCCGCCGCCGCCCAAGGTGGAGGAGCAGAAGCCCACCCCGACCCCGCCCAAGGCCGAGAAGCCGCCGGAGCCCAAGCCCGAGCAGCCGAAGGCCGACGAGGCGCTGAAGGCCGAGCCGAAGAAGGAAGAGCAGAAGCAGGAGGCCAAGGCCCCGCCGATGCCGCCGAAAAAGCCCGATCCGCCGAAGGAAGTGCCCAAGCAGGTGGCCGACGCGCGATTTCCCACACCGCTTCGCTCGGCGCGACCGCGGGCGTCGCCGCGACCTTGACCCAGAACGAGCTGGACGCGCTGCGGGCCCGCCTGCGCGAATGCTGGAACCCGCCCGTGGGCGCGGCCGAGGCGCAGGACATGCAGGTGCTGATCCGCGTGAACTTCAATCAGGACGGCTCGGTCATCGGCAGCCCGGTCCTGATCGAAGGCTCCGCTTCGCCCTATGGACCCGCGTTCGCGGAAAGCGCGATCCGCGCCATCCGCCGCTGCTCGCCTTATTCCTTCCTGCCGCCTTCGAAATACGAGGTGTGGCGCACTATCGACATGACCTTCACGCCGCGCGACATGTTCCGTGGCTGAGGCGTTCCGCACCCGATCTGCCGAAACGAGAAAAGAATGACCCTTCTGACGCGACCCGCACCGTTCGAGGCCTCCGGCGCCCTGCTGTCCCGCCGTGCCCTGGTGACGGCGGGAGGCGGCGTTGCGGCCGCCCTGGCCCTCGGCGGGCTCCCCGCGCCGGCGCGGGCCGCGCTGAAGCTGGACATTACCTCCGGCACGCCGCAGCCGATTCCGATCGCCATCACCGATTTTATCGGCGAGGGCGATGTGGGGCGCGGCGTGAGCCAGGTGGTCAGCGCCGATCTCAAGCGCTCCGGCCTGTTCGCGCCGATCGAGCCCAAGGCGTTCGTGGAGAACATCACCAATCCCGACCAGGCGCCACGGTTCCAGGACTGGCGGGTGATCAATGCCCAGGGCCTCGTCACCGGCCGCGTCACGCGCCAGGGCGACGGGCGGCTGAAGGCCGAGTTCCGCCTGTGGGACGTGTTCGCCGGCCAGCAATTGCTGGGTCAGCAATATTTCACCCAGCCGGAGAACTGGCGCCGGGTCGCCCACATCATCGCCGACGCCATCTATGAGCGGCTGACCGGCGAGAAGGGCTATTTCGACACCCGCATCGTGTTCATCGACGAGAGCGGCTCGAAGGAACGGCGCATCAAGCGGCTCGCCATCATGGACCAGGACGGCGCCAACGTGACCTATCTCACGCGCGGCGACGATCTGGTGCTGACCCCCCGCTTCTCGCCGACCAGCCAGGAAATCACCTATATGTCCTATGGCCGGGCGGATCCGCGGGTCTATCTGCTGAACATCGAGACCGGGCAGCGCGAGATTGTCGGCAATTTCCCCGGCATGAGCTTCTCGCCGCGCTTCTCGCCGGACGGGCAGAAGGTGATCATGAGCCTGCAACAGGGCGGCAATTCCAATATCTTCGTCATGGACCTGCGCTCCAAGACCACGACCCGCCTCACCGACGTGGCGGCGATCGACACGGCGCCCTGCTATTCCCCGGACGGCCGCCAGATCTGCTTCGAGAGCGATCGCGGCGGCACGTCGCAGATTTATGTGATGGGCGCCGACGGTTCGGGCGCCCGGCGCATCTCGTTCGGCAATGCGCGCTATTCGACGCCCGTCTGGTCGCCGCGCGGGGATGTCATCGCCTTCACCCGGCAGGCAGAGGGGCGGTTCGGCATCGGCGTCATGAAGACCGACGGCTCCGGCGAGCGCGTGCTGACGGAAGGCTATCACAACGAGGGGCCGACCTTCGCGCCCAACGGTCGGGTCATCATGTTCTTCCGCGATCCGGCGGGCGCCGCCGGACCGCAGCTCTTCACCATCGACGTGACCGGCTATAACGAGCAGCGCGTCCCGACGCCGAGCTATGCCTCGGATCCCGCTTGGTCGCCGCTGCGCTCCTGACGCCGGGACTGCCACCGGGTGTTGCCCTCGCGCCACAGGTCGGCGCAAACGTGCGCCATGGTTTCGCGCGGCATTAAGGATAACGCCCTGATTTCAGGGGGTTGGAGCCGGTTTTCGCAAAACGTCCAAAAGCGCGGCGGCGCCGCCTTTTGCGGTCCTCATCTTCGCCATCATGATGCCACGGCCCCGCACCACTGCTGCATTCGCCGCATGCGGGATGTCTCCTCATGCGGCAGGGGCGACCGGCTGCCGGCCGCTGCCGGACGCCGGGGTTCAGACACCGGCGTCCCGCCGTGGCCGACGTCGCTCACCAAGCATTAACCATGAGAGACGGTAGGCGCCCGCGAACCGGGCTCCACCGTGCTCTGCGGACGCCGAACCGGGCCTGCGGAACCTTCGCTTAAGAAAGCGGCTGTTACACGAGGTCTCCGGCTTGCGTTGAGAAGGGAGTCACCGGAATGCGTTTCTTTGGTTTTGCTC